>CAZAOR010000170.1:0-4742 GCA_964486805.1 uncultured Sediminibacterium sp.
CATGTGCGTTATCCGGCAATCCCACGTTTGTGGAAATGGTCATACGGCTTATTGAATCCGCGAGTGGCTCCAAGTCGTTGGAGGTAAGCATAGCGCAGTGCTGCGCTGCTCTCTCCTTTTGCACATGATCTCTGTACTCTCGACGGGACACGACGGTGAACCCGCCCACTCCAAGGCTGCAACCGCGCACAGTACAGTGGCAGCGAACTCTGGTAGAAGGAACTGAAGCGGACATATGTAGAGGTTTTCCGGTTTTGTATTGCCATTTTTGTGAGCATTCTGCAGTATTTGTACCACACCCAGCGCGCAGTTCGCTTACCAGAAATGCACACGCAGTGTATGTGGGAACTTCAAGATGCTTGCGCAAGATCCGAATCTTAGATCGCAGCAGGTCGACCCCGTTGCTGGGCAGACAGTGCCCAATGTTTTGTGATCGCGATCAAGGTCTTGTGCGCAGTCAAACCGCGTTTGCCAAATCCAGCATTGAAAGAATAATAGCTACGGCGCGCAGCCGGATCTTAGTCTAGCCGTGTTCTGCGTATATAATGCCAACAGAAATCGCACATCTTAGAATTATCATGTCAACCAGTCATACCCAAGAACAACACACCGCTCAGTCCCTGGAGAATGACGCTGCGCGTCACGATACCAGGCGATTCGTGCCACCAATTAGTTCGGGCGTAAGGTTATTTTACTGGGGTTCGTGATTACTTCTTACCATATTTACAGCGTGACAATCAAGTAGATGGAATGAGCCAATTTCAAAGTTACTTCTACCGACAAAGTTCCCTAGTGGACAACCCCGTTCTGCCGAGGCCAAGGAGTACAGTTTCGGAACGCGACGAGCTAGAGGTTCAAGCAGCTCTTCAGATCCAATCGCCGACACCTACTCCACCTCACCTGCGCATAACACTTGTAGAATACAGCAGCTCTGAGTCCAGTGCTGATATGGATATCGACGACGAATCGGGGCGCCCTATTCGAAGGCGACGACCAAGACGCCCTAGCCTTGAGGAACCAGAAGAAATCGATATAGAGGCTAGATCACCCGAGGATCCGGCAGCGCAGGTCACTGGCCGGGAAGGGGAACACTCTGACGTTACATTCGTATGTCCGCTCATTTTTGGCTTTCAGGATCTTGACAGCCTTTCTAGAGAGGAGAACCCGCACCAGAGCATCCCAGTCAGTTTTGAATTCTCAGCATGCTTGAAAATTCCATGCCGACTCTTATAATCGCCAGATTCGAATCCACTCATGATTAGGCACGCTATCGAGCACTTGTGGGATCTGTTCTCAACCACGGAGATTGATGACAGAATTATGGGCGTTCTGAGGGACAATAGGCCTCGTCTTGTTGTGAGCATTCATTTTGGCCATGCTAGTGGGCTTTAACAGCTGTGCTTCCAGGAGCCGCACGAAGCACAGCCAATCTCAGAGCCTAGGGTAACAGAGGTTCTTCATTTAACAGTCCGTTTCTTGCAAATATGCGCGGCTGAGTTTAACGTCACACAGAACGAGCAATACGTACCGAACAGGACTGACAATGCACTAATGGTCAGAATTCCAACCATTCAGATACAACAACCTTTGGATGAGCTGACAGCACCACGACCTAGGATGAAAATCGACGAAGGTTGTCAACTCGCCGTCCAGCTGAGGTAAAGCCTATTACATACCCATGCTTTAACGCAATATTTGCTGATACACGCATAAGTCGCAGAACTGTGAAGAACAGTCAGATAGTACACCGCAAAATATACTCGTACGCTCGATTATGTCCTAACCGCGTTGCAAGAATGTAATGCTTTTACGCATTAAAGCGACGCAGCAAAGACGTAATAAAAACGGCTGCCATAAACCGGATGAATGTCAGTTGCACTTTATATTCTTTATTGCATTCTCACACTATAGTATATTGCAGAGGGCCATGCGCATCTTCCTCGACGACAAGTCACTAAGAAATGTCGACAACCCTCAAAGACTTCAACCTCCACCAGACAAGGCTGTGGTCGATTGCTTTAAGGTGACAGGTGTTTGTCCCGCTCCCAGTAACTTGGCCTATGCCTGGTTTCACAAGCCATCCGAGCCTTGGAACATGATGGTTCTCAATACTTTGACTAGAGAGTTCATTGCCAATGCTGTTGACGGACGTTTCATCGACTTTCCCGCGTCGCTTTGCAATGCTGTGACTGAGTCGCAGATCAGAACTACAATGCAGAATAAGCTCAACAAGTCCAAGATGGCCTACAAGTTGATGCACCGGCGCGCAGCTTACGACTCATCAACCATAGATGAAATCAGGCGCAGGGAACGGGTAGCAGAGAGGCTGCATTTGCAGAGAGTCAGACGGAATACACGAAGGCACGAGGTGTGACTGCGTTTTTATCCCTTGTAATTCGTCATTTAATCGCAACTTTCAGCTCTACAATCGCAGATTGCGCATCTGCGATGACATGATCGATAGCGTGAGCGGTAATGCCCAAGCACGCTGGCGCTCGATCAAGAAAATAGTCGAGATCGTCGATGCTGATGGCACGTCCTCCGACGAATCAGACCACGGCGGTCCTGATTCAGATCTTGACACACTTGCACGACATGCCAAGAAAGGGAGAAGTGTGGAGCTCACAGCGCTGCTTCATAACATCGACTCTTACAATGCTCGCGTCAGGCCCAATGGTGGGAAGAAATCCGGTCGGACACCAAGACCCCGCATCGTTGCCGACGTTGCACGCAATCGGGATGTGCGTTTGCCACTCGAGGGAGTGGCGTTGGGCAAGCCGAAGAATTTCTACGAGCCGGTGTTTCTCGCCAGTCTCGAAGCGGGCCATCTAGAACTACTGAATTGTCGCCCTGACCATGTTTTGCCTACTCTGGTATGATGTGCTCTTAGAATCTCGATTTGTATTACTGAGTCCATCATCCTTGTAGCCAAGATACTGTCCTCCGAGTTTCGCTTCAGAAGTGCGGGTGTGAGACACATCGCTCATGCTAGCTCACCATCGCCTACCATGACTAGTAATACCTTTACATAAGTTGATATGCTCATCGATCTCGATATTAGATACATCTAATTATAATTAGTTATAGTCGTGTGAGATGCTCTTTGTGCTTTAATGAATGCAGCAAGCGTACCCAGTATTTTCAATACCATTACGCAGAGACACTGCTCTAGGACACAGTCCGGCTACCAAGCCTGCTATGGCCTCCAACGAACACTTCTGAATCAGATTCCGCAAAAGCAGACTCTTTTCATATCCACAACCTTCGCTCATGCATGCTAGATACTACGTGTTGGTGCCGGATTCTTCTCAACTCACGTAAGATCTAGACTCACATGTATTGCTAAGTCTCTGTACCACAAATAGTGGGTAGAGCAAGCCCACTCCCCGGAATGATAGGAGAAGTCCAGGTCTTCTGTCGAAGCCTCATGACGCCTTGCTCTAGAGTCTGGACAGAACTTTGAACTGCGGGAGACACTGACGGGGCGCGGAGTTCCGCGCATGGGTTAGTACCGCGCGTCCACATTTCATTCTTCGGATGGCGCAGCAGACTTTTTGGCGAAGTATATTTGTATTTACGAAGGAAACCGAATTTGAGAAAGCATTTTTTTCAGACTCCGAAATTTGCAATTTGGATCTGGACACGACTCCTCCAATCTAGCATCGGGCGTGTGATTTATGGATGGTGTTCTCTGTTCACACCATTCAATGTCTCAGGAAGAAGTACTTTGTCGTATATCTCCCGTCCCCACCCGCGTTTAAGTTAGAAGGGAAATCACAAAATGCCCGAACTAGACAAGGCGCGACCAAGCCGCTCGTCTCGTTCGCGCAGCAAGATCCGACTAACCTTTGTGTCACCAATCACAGGCTCACGACGCGGATCTTCTATAGTCACAGTATTTATGGTTGGCCGAAGATGCTGGCGACGCTCTAAAAACTACATCCTGCACGAAAGTGAGTCCAATCTTGCAATCTATCGCTCATCTTGACTGATATTGAGTTCAGATAAGCATCATTAATTCCTTCGATACCATATGACAACATGGAACTTCATTTTCAAGATCTGGAAAGCGGCATACTTGCATCTTTCGCCGTTATACGCAACCTTATAGAAACGCACTTGTTATTTTCGTATGTGCTTTCTGTCTTACATCAGATGTTCAGCTGATGTGTGATTGTTGACCTTCTTAGTCCTCACCATCCGGATAACGCGCTTCGCTCGAACTTGACCGCTGCTCAATATGAAAGAATTGAAGCGCTTCTCACCCGCGCTTATTCTCACACATTATCCACCCTCCGGACTGCGCAGAACAATTTACCTGCCTTCCATTGCCTCCCTGTCGAAATCGTGTCCCACATCTTCCGCCTCTCTGTCACGGTACAGAAACGCAAGGGTAGCCTGTGCCGTTCACTGGGCTGTATCCCGCTCCGGTCCTCATTCAAGTCACTGGTGACGCTCAGCCACATCTCCCGGTGGACTCGTTCGATTGTCCTAACGGATCCAATCCTGTGGCGCGACATCAACATTCTCTCCGGAGAACACCATCCCCTGTGCGACCAAAACCCTAAAGACTTCGTTCCCGAAGCCTTGGCCGCGTGCCTCTCCCGTGCAGGGGATTCCCCCCTTGATGTTGTCCATCAGTACCCGCTCGCTCGAGATCCGGATACCCATCATCATCTTTTCGCTCTTTTGCGCGAACGCGCGAATCGCATTTCCTCGCTCAGCATCTCCCTCAAGGACGC
>CAZAOR010000171.1:0-2984 GCA_964486805.1 uncultured Sediminibacterium sp.
GGCCTGGCCCGGCCAATATAAGCTGTAAAGTATCCGTGGAATTGGGTATGTCCGTAGCCATTAGGGTACTCTTGCCGATACTGCCTCCAAAGCAAATCGATCGTTACTCCCTTTTGCTTAAAACGCTTTTCCATACCTGGAAACAACCGCAGAAGCTCATCATATCTTTGGCCCAGATCAGGTGGCTGGCTGCTGCCAAACATCACTTCCAGCTCAGCATCTCCCAAAGAACTGAGATCCTCAAAAGTTAATTTCTCCTGTAAAAACTTACGGATGTATCGCTTCACCGTATTACGGGAGGCTCCCGTCTGCTGGCTGATGGAAACCTTACTCTTGCCTTGCGTAAATAGGCGTAAAATCTGTCTTACTTTGGACATGTCGATTGTTTTGTTTGCCATCTGAAGCGGGTTTTATACCCAACTATCAGTATTTATGGCCAGTAAAACAACCATTCAAAAGCAACGCTGAAGGGTGGTCAATTTACTCCGGAAAAGGGTGGTCAGTTTACTCCGGATTTAGATGGTCACATTCAACCGGATAGAGGTGGTCAATATGGGCGGATTTTCCAGTATAGAAATAAAAGGAAATAAAATCATTTTATGGGATGTCATTTCGGACAACAATAAGTCTGCCTTAACATCGTCATTAAAAAATTCATCTAAAATAGGCTGAAAAAATTTTCTATAAATAACAATGAACTGGGTTGAATACAAATAACTTGTCCAAAATCTATTTTTGGTCAGCGGGATAATTGCGCCAAATCTACCACATCCACCCGACAGATAATCTGCGCCTTGATAATGTGCTTCAATAATGTTTTTAACAAAAGTTTCTTTACAATAGTCATCAGTGAATTCATGATCATCTTCACAAATAAGAATAACATCATCATCATTTGATAACGCCCGTTTTACAACTTTACGAATGCTGCGCCACAAGCCTACAGCACCTATACTATGCTTGGTTGCTTCGATAATTGTTACATCAAATTCGTTTTTCCCTTTAAACTGATTAAGTATATGTTCCTTTCGATCTGTTCTTTCTGGTAGATTAATAATATAAGTTGGTATCGAAAAATTTGTGAATTCTGAAGGATTGAATTCTGGAACGGTTATTTTTTCATAATATTTACAAACATATTCGTTTAACTGCATTCCTTCGTTACACGACTGGAATAGCTCAGCAATTCTACCAATTGTTTGATTTTTGGGTGTGGCATCGGAGTAGCCAAATTCCTTTTGTATAGAAATAAAGGGGTATATAAAAAATTTATTATCACAAATTGATGCTATTTTCCCATCCGCACAATCTCTTTTAGTAAACTTTGCATCTAGGATTTTTTTGTAAGCTCTTTTATAAATTATGGTAAACTGCAGGCCAGTAAATTTATCCATCCAGTAAATGTTTTCACTTACTTTCAATTTAGAAGTTATCCAACTTGGTCCACCACAAAGGATATCAGCCTCAAGCTTTGCGACTTTTTGAATGTTTGAAAGCAACAACTCTGAAGAGTAATATTCAGTAAATTGGTGATCGTCTTCACAGAGAAGAAATAACTCTTCTTTTTTATCTATTACATCAATAAGAATTTTTTGAATTGTCATCCAAAGTCCAATTGAACCGAGCTCATGTTTTATAGCCTCAATTATATTTATTTCAAATTCAGTTCTATCCTGAAATTCTTGCAGTATATGATCAAGACGATCCTTCCTTTCAGGTAGATTTATTATATAAACTTGGATCTTGGTCATTGGTATAAACTATAAGCTTTGGCTGATAGATTAGATACAGGTATTTATGTAATATTTTTGCTAATATAGATGCCTGCTATTTTTGAATTTGATCGATTTTATTTCCCCTGGTTAATAATATCACCTATTACTTTATCCAGCAGTATTTCTGAACTTGGCCTTGGCAGGTCAGTGTAAAATTTCATTGTCAATTTGTCATATATCATGTACTGAGGTATAGATAATGCTACTCCTGGAGAATTGGTTCTGATCTGTTTCAATAACTCCTTTTGAGGCTCTTCTCCAATAATGAAGTGTTTCCCATTCAATACGTATTTCCGGATTAAAGATTTCCAGGCAGCAGAATCAGAAAGCCTGTCAACTGTCAAATACACTTTTTCTATATTATATTTCTTCAAGGTGGCTTCAAGCGAAGACAGATAGGCGAACTCGGCAAGACATGGGCTACACCAAGAAGCCCACAAATCAATAAATACATATCTCCCTTCAACTGATGATAGTATCGAATCCAAGGAATGCTGCATCGTGTCATTGATCGAATAACCAGTATAGGCTTTAATTCGCAGGGATCTGATAGAATCAGCAATATTCATAGCTTTTACCAAATATTTTGAATGAGGAAAATATTTTGCAAATAGCGAAAGGTTCAAAGAATCCCCAGAAAATTGACTAAATGGGAATGCCTCCATGATTCCTACTTCGTGTTGCCCCCAGGCTCTTTCCCGATAAGTCGAGTCGTAGCCCAAAAAGTAACATATATCACTTTTACGAACCAGGGGATCTTGCATTGTAGGATCATAGTAAACGGCATCTCTCAAATAATATTTGTAAAGATTCATACCGGCGTATGTTCTCAAAAGATAGGGGTCATAGCCCCCACCATTATAGAAAATACTTTGCCTGACAATTGTCCAATTGAAAAATTGTTTGTTGGAGCTGTCAAAATAGTTCCGGCTTGAAATTATCCTGTAGGCTTCTGCATACAGATAGGCCTTTATTCCAGTGACATACAACTTATAGCACGGTTCACTGATTTCTTTGTTGGCTTTAAGTGTATCCCATATCTTTAGCACAGTGTCAACATATTTTTTAACTGTTTTTAGGAATAGAACATTATCTTGTTGATGCTTTATCGAATCGTCAAGTATATTAATTTGTTTTCCTGCAGGGAAAAATAAATCGGAATAAACTTTGTGTGCTTTTGCATCACTTCCTTCGAAACTTACGGTATAT
>CAZAOR010000172.1:0-3265 GCA_964486805.1 uncultured Sediminibacterium sp.
TGAAAACGGCACCGGTAAAGACCTGATCGCATCTGCCATTCATGAACAATCACTGCGTGCAGGTAAGCCGTTTGTAAAAGTGGATGTGGGTGCGCTGACGGAAAGCCTGTTTGAGAGTGAACTATTCGGACACTGCAAGGGCGCTTTCACCGATGCACGGGAAGACCGGGTCGGTCGTTTTGAATCGGCCAACGGCGGCACCCTGTTCCTCGACGAGATAGGAAATATCTCCCTGCAGCAACAGGCCAAACTGCTCACCGTACTGCAAAACCGCCAGGTAACCCGGCTGGGCACCAACCAGCCCATTGATATCAATATCCGCCTGATCTGTGCCACCAATATCTCCATCAGTGAGCTGGCCAATGAAAACAGGTTCCGGAAAGACCTGATCTACCGCATCAATACGGTTGAAATTGTCGTGCCTCCGCTGCGTAAGCGGAAGGAGGATATCTTGCTGCTGGCGAAACATTTCGCGGGTATCTACGCCAGCAAATACCTGAAACCCAATATCCGCTTCCATGAGTCCGCACTCGAAAAATTACAGCAATACCATTTTCCCGGAAATGTACGGGAACTCCAATATACCATTGAGCGGGCCATCATCATGGCCGATTCAGAACTGCTCGAAGCCAGGGATCTCCTGTTTTCACCCATCGAAAGTTCCCTGCCGGACAGTTCAGCGGAGGAGGAAGTGATGAAACTGAGCACCATGGAAAAAAATACCATCATGCGCGTCATTGATAAACACAATGGTAATATCAGCAAGGCTGCCAAGGAATTGGGACTTACCCGTACAGCGCTGTACCGCAGATTAAGTAAATATGACATTTAATAAAGTAGCCTGGAGCATCCTGTTACGGGTAATCGGCCTGTTCGTCACACTGACGGCTGCCGCCTATTGCCTGCTGGATGCCTATTATGTTTTTTTCATCTTTCTCTTACCCCTGATCGCTTACCAGGGCTATGATTTTTACCGTTTCCACAAACAGGCGGAAAAAGAAGTGGAACAGTTTGTAGAATCCGTGCAGTACCGGGATTTCTCCCGCAACTTCAATGTGTCGCAGGCGCCGGAAGACCTGAAACCCCTGCGAAAAGGATTCAATGAAATCAATACCGCCTTCAAAGTGATATCCCGCGAAAAAGAAACCCAGTATCACTACCTGCAAAAAATACTCGAACTGGTGGATACCGGTATCCTGTCCTATGGAACCGAATCCGGCCACGTGGTCTGGCTGAATGATTCCCTGAAAAAAATGCTGCAATTGCCGTACCTGCGCACGATCCATTCCCTGGAAAAAAGGGATGCAGCATTGTATGCCGAGATCATGCAACTAAAACCGGGGAATAGTCATATTGCAACAATCCATCAAAACGGGAATCAATATAAAATCCTGCTTTCCGCTACCGCTTTCCAGACAGACGGGCAAAAGTATTACCTGATCGCTTTCCAGAATATCAATGAAGCCCTGGATGAAACCGAATCGAAAGCCTGGCAGAAACTGCTGAGTGTGATGACCCATGAGATCATGAATTCCGTGGCGCCGATCTCCTCCCTGGCCGATACCCTGAAGAACCGCCTGCAGCAGACCATGGCGGAAATGGACAACAGCAATGGGGTAGTGGAAGACCTGGAACTGGGGATCAATACCATCAAAAAACGCAGCGAGGGTTTATTGAAATTCGCGGAAGTGTACCGGAACCTCAACAAGATCAGTACCCCCAATCTCAAACAGGTATATGTGCGGGATCTTTTCGAAAATATGCACAACCTGATGGAACCAACCTTACAGGCGAAAGGTATCGAAATGGATATCCTGCTCAAAGACACGGAACTGCAATTGGAAGTGGATCCCAGTCTTATTGAACAGGTCGTGATCAATCTCATCGTCAATGCCATGGAAGCGGTGAAAGAAAGTCCTGCACCTGTCATTACATTATCGGCATCGGTCAATGAACAGGGCAGGACGGTGGTAAGGGTAACAGATAATGGTATCGGTATGAGTGAGGAAGTCATGCAGAATATTTTTATTCCTTTTTTCAGTACCAAGAAAAACGGCAGTGGTATCGGGCTCAGTCTCTGCAAGCAGATCATCCTGCTGCACAAGGGACATATCACGGTGCAGTCGGTAGAGGGGCGGGGAACAGTATTTACCCTGCAGTTTTAACCGGGTTATCGGCTGTTAACCGATTTTTCTGCCCTGTTTGCCCGGGCCTTTCATAATTTTTCCGGGTACCGGATGTTCCAACAAAGGAATCCCTTAAATTGAGTATCATTATTGCATAAGATGCTGTAAAACCTGTCTGTTCATCGGGTAACCCTGCCGGATGGACAGCCAGGCAACCTGAATGACCTTAAACCACCAACGTGTATGAAAAAAATCGTAGTCGGCCTTTCGCTGTTAACCGCGACCCTCTTGTTTTCCTATTGTTCCTCCAGTAAAAAAGCGGCAGCTTCTTCCGCAGGTACCCAGGGTAAGGCCACAACCACCTATGCTGCCAATGTGGCCAGCATCCTGGAAACCAATTGCGCTCCCTGCCATTTTCCGGATAAAGGCGGTAATAAAAAAGCACTGGACAGCTATGCAGCGGCCAGCAGCAATATTGATGATATCCTGCGCCGGGTGCAGTTGAATCCGGGCGACCGGGGTTTCATGCCCATGCGCCATGCCAAGTTAGCGGATGCCACCATTGCCACCCTGAAGCAGTGGAAAGCGGACGGCCTGGCTGAGAAATAAGCGGGAATTAATCCTGATTCTTTAATACCTCCTCCATCCTTTGTTTAGCCTCCGGCGAAAGGGTATGGTGGAGGTATTCGTGTGCCTGCCGGGCCAGTTTTGCCAGCAGGTGGGTTTGCTCTTCAAAGCGGCGGCAGAGGGAGCAGATGGTCAGGTGGCCGCGCAATTGCCAGCGCTCAATCCGGTTGAGCCTGCCTTCTTCCTTTTTGGAGACCAGGTAAGTGGCTTTTTTACAGGTGATATGGAGCAGTGATAGCATCTCTTAAACCTTGATCCAGTTTTTTTCCAGGCAGGCCCTTAATTGCAACTTGGCCCGATGGATCAGTACCCAGTAATTAGACGCGGAAATACCCAGTGCCTTACATATTTCCGGAGCATCCAGGTCTTCCAGGTATTTCATGGAAAAAACCATTTGCTGCATTTGCTGCAGTCTTTTTTTACAGCGTTCCAGGATGCCATAAAACTCCCGGCTCTCGGTTTTTTCCAGGGCTGCCAGGTCCCACTGTCCGGGTTTATCCTCCGGGGTCCAA
>CAZAOR010000173.1:0-4107 GCA_964486805.1 uncultured Sediminibacterium sp.
GGGCGGGCAGGTGCATTCACGGGAGGGATGGTTATAGAATCCGCACATACATGGTTTTGTCGATAATGTGCAAGCACACGGCTACCGTGCAAAAGCCTCATTTACAGGGCTATACAAAAGCCCCTACAACGCTCGGAGAGCATATCAAACGGCGGCGAATGGACTTGAACATGTCGCAAGCGGCTGCCGCTCGGCATATCGGCGTATCGGAAGATTGTCTCTGTTATTGGGAAAACGGGCGCAATACCCCCCGTTTATACCAATACCCCGCAATCATCGCTTTCCTCGGCTACTATCCCTTCGACCACGAAACGGAAACGTTCGGCGGGAAGATAAAGCGGTACAAGAATGAGCATGGATTATCCAACACAAAACTTGCAAAGTTGCTTTCGGTTGATGCGGGGACGGTTGCGAAGTGGGAGCGGAATGAGACATTGCCGCCTGCACGGAGTATTGGTTTGGTTCAGATGATTCTTACAAAGACTTCATAATTTTATGAAGTCTTTTTATTTTCGGGAGTATTTATTTGAAAATAACAAGCAGTACCGATAATTGCTGGACTGAAAAAATGATTACGTATTTATACGCGATTGAGGATTGAAAACACCTGATTTTATCAGCGCGTGATATGGTTGAATTGTTGTTGCAAACAAAAGCCGCTCAATGAGGAGCGGCTTTTGTTTGAGTGTGTACGAATCAAGAAAGATTTCACCGTACAATATTATTGTTCGTGACCTTTTTTGCGTTTTCGATAGCGTTTTCTAATAATGTCATAGGCGATTACAATGACAAGTATCGGAAGAACCGCGCCATAAGTTACTTGCAGCCAATTATTGGGATCAAGTTTGAGCACAGGTTCGTAGAGCAGTTCTACGACAGTTCCGACAACTAACATGACAATCAATAATTCGCCGTTGTATTTGATATATTTTTTAAAAATATTCATAAGCATGAATTTATGATTTGCAAATAGCAATCTACGTTTTTTTTACATCCTAACCGAAAAGCCACCACTTAAATGCTTGCATAACCATGCTGCGCAATGACATGGCAGATGACCCAAGAATTGCGCCCGCTACCATGCCAGCGGGACCTCCAGCGGTTCCGCCATATGCGCCAGCCAGAGCACCGACCTCATCCATTCCTACCACCATAGCCCCATTGAGTTGAAATGGTTTCTTAAAATATGTCATAGCTCCATCGCCAGGTTTTACATGCGAGGCGGTTTCAAAAATGAGTTCCTCCGAAAAATTCGGGCCTGATAAATTAAATTCAGCTGCAGTTGTTTTGGGCGGTGCAAAATTGAATGGCACATATGCAGTCAACTGTCGAATGCTATCCTGATAATTTAGTGCATCTGCATAACCGCTTGCAGAGGTCTTGAAAAAAGAATATGAATATATTGCCACAGTCACTGGAAGACCGACGGTATAAACCTCATTTGGATCAGAGAGCGCTAACGCATCACTTTGTAGGCTTTCCAACGATGATAAAAAGCCCGTATCGTCATTGGGATCATAACTGCCGACTAAACTCTGTAAGCTGGATAAAATTGCCGCTCCAGCCGTCGAATAGTTGCCAGAGTTGAATGTAAGATTGACAGTCCCCGTATCTGAACCGAGTATTGTAATTGGATAACTTCCAGTGGGAAGGCCATTGCTCGTTAAAAAACTGTTCAGTTGAGACGCGATTAGTGTTTTTAGCGATGACGTATCGCGTAGATCAACATTATTATCGACTAAATAGGATAACATTGAGTTCATCCATGAATTGTGAAGTGTTCCGATTGCGGTAAGTCTGTCATAGGGCGTACTATTGCTGCAAGATGTTCCAAAACTGACGCCACCAGCAGTCAATGTTGACGGACTAACTGAGATCGTGGTCTCAACATCGTCTATCGCAGGCGACATCTCAAAATAAGTGGCTGACGTTTCAACGCTGACGTTACCCGCGGTAATCGTAAGCGAAAATGGGTGGTCTGTATTGTAATGATCTAAATAATACAGATATCCTGAAATAGTTACATCTTGATCATACACCATATCAAGTTTAATCCGAATACCAAAATAATTGTGTGCACCAGACTGAGGGTTCAATGGAAAAGTTTCTACTGTAATCCCGGCACAGAATGATTGAGCACTGAGCCTGGTCATAGTAAGCGCACTCAATACTAAAAGCAGAACAAATATCTTCTTCATATACTAATAAATTAAATTGTTTTAGAATTATTGGTTTTACTGGCTATCTCTGAGACGTATCTCTAAGTCGCTTCTGAATGAAATTCGCTTTTCACTCCATACACCATTATCAACATGAAAGCTGGATTCGCGTTGATACTCTTTTGTATAAAAAATTATGGATGCATTCACCGCGCCGATTGCATTCGTACTGTTGAGCAGCTTATTTGCCCAAGCACCTATCGCAGTTTTGGCATGTTCGTCTCCAAGCGTGGTTTTTGGATCGCCCAGAATTTCGATTACCGATAAATCCTGAACACCTGCGACATTTTGGTAGAAGATCAAATACCTGAAGAATTCATAGTCCTTATTTTTAAATGGCTTAATATCTTCCTTTAACGGAACAAATAGGTAATTTGTACCGTTAATAACCGTCACAAAGCCTGCATTCCAATCAATGATGCCGCTAATTTTACCGAAGCGCGTGGGTAGTTTGGGAGTGCGCATTCCTTTCGCATCTAACTTAACCTTATTTACGATTTGATCATCCTCACTCTTCAAAATAGAATGCAGAAAATACGATTTGGCATCGATTACCGTTTTGTCCGATCCGGTAATTGGCTGTAGCTCTTCTGGACTTGCGCGCAATTGTTTTTTGCATGCGACAAAACTCGCAATCGCCGACAACACGATGATAAAAAGCGCAAGCAGACCCTGAGTAGATAGTCTAGCTTTCATAATAATTGATTTTAATTTTTAGCACTCGTCTTTTGACATTGAGTCTGGGCTTACAGTAAAACTCCCGCTTATAGTAATAAAAAATATTTCTCATCACCTTTGCTGAATTTTTGGATCTACCGCCTTCGTAGATTACTTTACAAACTCACAACCTGCTCCTCCGGAAAAAACTGCGCTTTCGCAGAATACTTGAACGAATCAGCCACTGACGTTTTGTGTGTATCCTTCTAAATCTCTAAGAGTTTAGTAGAACACCAACACACTAGCCTTACGAACAAAATACGTTCGCAAAACGATAGATCATTTGAAACAAGAAACAAATTCATCTTGCTTGGGGGGAACAAATAGCAAGGTGTATTCGGGGGGATGAAGCAAAATAGAAATACAATTTTTAAAATGCAAGTCTTTATGAAATTATTTTATAGAAATAGAAACTAACAATAAAGGGTTTTCAATAGTGAGAATCCTTTGTACCATCAAGAAGATGTGTTATCGAACTTTACCGTATTCTTAGTTCTTGATAACTTTTTTCGCGAAAGGTCGTGCTCTGCCATCATAGGCATCGTAATAGAACCCTTGTCAAAATCGGATTCATTGGATCGATGCAATCGGATTTTGTAGTGCTATTACTAATTTACTCCTTCTTTTTGCAAAATCCGATCGCAGAGATCAGTTAATACCGGATTATACGTTACAGCCCTTGCCGATTGAAACTGACCATAGTAAAACGGACGAAACTGACCCCCATTCATTCTTCGCAACACTTCCCTTCAGTTGTAATTAAATCTCGCAGCTGTGCACCTGTAATTATCGCACACAACAATTCACTGATCACATTATTTACTACACGCATCGATATTACATACTCGATAAGTGATTGAACACAAGGACAATTAAGAATGAATGGAACAATATGTTTGTTATGACACGGGAACCAGGAATGAAACTGTGGGAACGTTTGTAAATTAGTAGTGCTGAAGAAGCGCAGAGGATCCAATCACCACTGTTATGCGCATTGATAAAAACAGTAACTACTCTTATGATCTTTGCCAGCTAAAAGGTAGGTCAGTTTGCTTCGGTATGAGGTGGTCAGTTTAACTGGATTGTGCAATTTGTATGACTCGTCCTGAAAAAACCTTACACAGTTAATAGATAATCCTGGTATTTTCTTTACACCAAATTTACGTTTCTG
>CAZAOR010000174.1:0-3160 GCA_964486805.1 uncultured Sediminibacterium sp.
AGGATCCGCAGAAGCCGAAGCATAAATCGCAAAAAAGTTCTAAGCCCCGGCCTTATTGCCGGGGTTTTTTTATGTAATCGCCCGATGAACGCAGAATGGATACATATCGGTAAACTGGTAGCAACCTTTGGGGTCAAAGGAGAACTCATTGTTACCCATGCATTGGGAAAAAAAACCAGTTTTAAGGGTATTGAAGCGGTATTTGTAGAAGAACGGAAAACTGTCTACCTGCCCTATTTTGTAGAATCATCCAAAGCCAAGAACACCGAAGAAACTTTTCTCAAACTGGAAGGCCTGGATACCAGGGAATCCGCTGCACGCCTGGTATCCCGTAATCTCTGGCTTCGCGAAGCAGATTTCCGGCTCCTGGCCGGTAAGTCGGCGCCCATCAGCCTCCTGGGATATCAACTGATCGCGGATAAAGATCCGCTGGGTGAGATTGCCGCGGTCATAGAACAACCGCACCAGGTGCTGGTGCAGGTGATCATCCAGGATAAAGAAGCGCTGATTCCCTTGCATGAAGAAACCCTGCAAAAGATCGATCACCAGCAGCGGAAGGTCTATGTTCTTCTGCCGGATGGGCTCCTGGATATCTATCTCAAATAACAACCCATGGCAAACCAGCCTCCTTCTCACGCTTTCTTGCAGGTACGGGAAGTATTACCGATGCATCTTGACCAACAGCAGCATGTGAACAACGTGGTTTACCTGCAGTTCCTGCAGGATATCGCCTCCCTCCACTGGCAAACAGTCATGGGTCCGGAGGCCGGCAGCTATGGCAACTGGGTGGTACGCCGCCATGAAATTGATTATCGGCATCCGGCAGTACTGGGTGATACGCTCGAACTCTTTACCTGCACAGGCGAAGCAGCAGGTATTTACTGGGACCGGCATTATCTCATCCGGCGGCAATCCGATCAACGACTGATCGTATCAGCCAAAAGCATCTGGGTGCTCCTCGACGGCGCTACCGGAAAACCCATACGCCCACTGCCGGAAATACTTGCCCTTTTTGCCCCTGCGTCTTAAGTAAAAGCATGGAATGGTATGCTAACTTTACGTTGTGCCGGAATTACAGCGTTATATTGCCCATTTTGACCTCGACTCCTTTTTTGTGAGCGTGGAGATGCTGAATGATCCCACCCTTAAAGGCAAGGCTGTGATTGTAGGAGGATCCCGGGAAAGGGGGGTGGTTACTACCTGCAGCTATGAGGCCCGGAAATTCGGTGTGCACAGCGCCATGCCGATGAAACAGGCATTACAGTTATGCCCCCATGCCATCCTGGTCAGGGGAACCCGCGGACAATACAGTCATTACTCCCGCTGGGTAACAGATATCATTGCTGCCAAAGCGCCCCTGTTTGAAAAAGCTTCCATTGATGAGTTCTATATTGATCTCACCGGCATGGATAAATATTTTGATCCTTACCAGTGGACGATACAATTACGGGAAGAAATTATCCAGGCTACCCAGTTGCCCATCTCATTCGGCTTAGCCACTAATAAGATGGTGGCCAAGATTGCCACGGATGAAGCCAAACCCAACGGTTACCTCTTCGTAAAGCCGGGTATGGAAAAACAGTTTCTCGCTCCCCTGCCTGTGAACAAATTTTCAGGTGTGGGCGAACAGACTTTCCGGGTGCTTCAATCGATGGGGATCCATACCATCCGCGATCTCAGCGAAACACCCGCTGCCCTGCTTGAAAAAAAACTGGGTAAATACGGACAGGAACTCCTCCGCAAATCACAGGGCATACATGAAGGTATTGTACACCCGTTCCATGAAGCAAAATCCATCTCCAGCGAAAACACTTTTGAAGAGAACAGCTCCGATACCGATTTTCTTCTCAGTGAACTGGTTCGCCTCACCGAAAAAGTGGCGTACGAATTACGACGCGATGAAAAACTGGCCGGATGCGTGACCGTCAAGATCCGGTACCCCAATTTCGAAACAACTTCCCGGCAAACCACCATTGATTATACCCTGCGGGATGATGAACTGATACCGGTAGCCCTGCACCTTTTTGAAGAATTGTATCGCAAGGGACAGCCGGTCCGGCTGCTGGGGGTTCGTTTGAGCGACCTGACCAACCATGCGGTGCAGGCCAGCCTTTTTGACGATGTTGAAAAAAAGAATGAACTGTACAAGGCCATTGACGCAGTCAAGAGCCGGTATGGGCGGGAATTGCTGCAGAAAGCAAGGACGGTCCGGAGTAACCGGCAAAATAAAAGTTAAAGAAAAATTAGTCTACTGTTTTTGTAGGAAATCGCTATTTTTGCCATTCAAAACCAATCCGTATGAGTTTACGTTTAGGGGATATTGCTCCCAATTTCAAAGCAAAGACCACTGCAGGTGACATTGATTTCTATGAATACCTTGGCAATGGCTGGGGTGTATTGTTTTCACACCCGGCCGATTATACCCCGGTATGTACCACCGAACTGGGTAAAACAGCTTTTTTACAGGGTGAATTCGAAAAAAGAAATGTAAAAGTGCTGGCCCTGAGTGTTGACAGCCTGGATAAACACAAGGGCTGGGTAGGGGATATCAATGAAACCCAGCATGTAACAGTAGGTTTTCCCATTATTGCCGATGAAGACAAATCCATCGCCAATGCCTACGGTATGATCCATCCCAATGCTTCCGAAACATTTACTGTTCGTTCACTGTTCATCATAGGACCAGATAAAAAAGTCAAGTTGATGATCACTTACCCGGCTTCTACGGGCAGGAACTTTTATGAAGTATTGCGCGTGATTGATTCATTGCAACTGACCGCCGATTACAGTGTGGCTACACCCGCTGACTGGAAAGAAGGGGAAGATGTGATTGTTGTACCAGCCGTAAGTACGGAAGATGCCATTCAGAAATTCCCGAAAGGCGTAAAAGTGGTAAAACCTTATCTGCGGTATACGCCACAACCCAATAAATGATCTTTGAGATTTGAATTCAGCCCCGGCAAAACCTGTCGGGGTTTTTTATTCGTGAAACTTTCCTTTTTTGCAAAAGTAGTGCAGCAAAAAAGCTTAGTCAAACACTCCCCGCCTTTGGCGGGAAGGCAGCAAACGCCCCGTAAAATGCTGAGCACTTTAGAGTTATGCGTTAGTGGATATTTGCTGTATTACAAAAGGCAATATGATAGTAAGACGAGGGTTTTAT
>CAZAOR010000175.1:0-2985 GCA_964486805.1 uncultured Sediminibacterium sp.
TTGGAGGCCTTGGTCTGGTAAATGAATTTATAGATCAGTTTGATCTTGCGGTAAATAAAAGATTCCAGCACAAACCGGATAAGAAAATAACTGCCGATAAATGTAACCAGCAAAGATCCGATGGCAATATGCCATTCGGGCCGTATGATCCAGATTCCCAGGGCAATAGGGATAGACAGGCTCAGGGCCGTAAAAGCGGATAATTCCTTGGGAGAAGGGTTTTTACTGCTCAGCATACACAGACCGTATCAAACGGCCGATTGCAATTTAGGTCATTCCGGAGGATCGCCAGGGTTATCAGGATTCAAACTTATATCCGACACCCTTGACCGTAGTGATACAATCAACCCCCAGTTTCTGTCGGATCTTGCGGATATGTACGTCAATGGTACGGTCACCGACGATCACATCATTCCCCCAAACCTGCGACAAAATCTCATTGCGGAGAAATACCCTGCCGGGGCGGGAAGCGAGCAGATATAAGAGCTCAAATTCTTTCTTGGCCAATACGATATCAGCACCGCTGACGGTAACAAGGAATTTGACAGGGTCAATCTGGATGGGTCCGATCTCGAGGCTTTTTCCGTTTGATTGGGTATTCACCCGGCGAAACAGGGCATTGACACGGCTTATCAGCACTTTCGGGCTGATCGGCTTGCTGATATAGTCATCAGCGCCGGTTTCCAAGCCCTTGATCTGGGAACCCTCATCACTGAGAGCGGTAAGGAAAATAATGAGTGTATCCTGGAAAACAGGCTGGGTTCGCAATATCTGGCATACTTCTACCCCGGTTTTGCGGGGCATCATGATATCCAGTATGATCAGGTCCGGATGGAGTTGCTTAGCCCGTTCGATGGCTTCATTTCCGTCTTTTGCCGTGTACACTTCATATCCTTCCTTGCGCAGGTTATAACCGATGATCTCTAAAATATCCGGTTCGTCATCCGCAATCAAAATTTGTTTCGCCTTTCCTTCCATGTTAACCTAATATTTACACAAAATTAATTTTTACCCCCGGTCTGAAGGCTTTTATTGCTTATTATGTTATTGTTAAGTGCAATAATATCGAATTGATTGTCTGGGGGATAAATGCCTGTATTTTTGTGATGGTTATGATTCGAAAGCCCTTTCTTTTCTTGTTGGCAGCCTGCCTGACAATCCAGGTGCTCGAGGCGCAGGAACAAATGGCGATGCCTCCGATACCGGATTCCCGGCAGTTACATCACCAGTTGATCATCAATTCTTTGTACCGGATTGCCCGGCTTGACGGTCATGGCGACACCGTTTTGTCCATGACGGGCCAACCGGCTCTTGACCGGCAATTACAACAAACCGTACGTATTCATGTCAATAATCTCCGTGCCTGGATCGAAAAAAACGATGCCTTCAGCGACAATGATAAATTTACCTGGCTGCGGGGTGTTAATGAAATACTGACCGGGTTTATCGGTGCCTGGCAACGCAACAGTATACCTGCTTCCATGCTTCCGGCACTGATTCATGCCTATGAAGATGCCATGCAGCTATCTTTAACCGGTTATTCTATCCTTCCGGTTATCAAAGCAAATGCGCCGGAAGTGGATGAGATACTGATGGATAATTTTGCCCTGCGCAATAATCCCGGCGTAAGGGAAGGACAGGATGTACTCGTATTGAAAGCCTGTCAGCGGGATCCCGATGATATTTTACCGATCCTCAGCCGCTATCCCAATAACCGATATGCTGACAGCCTCATTATCCTGGCTGCTTTCCATAACCAGGAAGCATTGTATGATTATGCCGCTTCCTATACCCCGCTGGGACGGAAAATCCAGTCTGTGAACCATCCGCTTGTCAAGCTCATCGGGCAACTGGCCCTGATGAAATCTGGAAGGATGTATTTCCCTTTCCTCGATGATCTTTATCGCGGCAAATTATCGATGGACTCTATTACCCCGCTGGTAACAAACGATTCTTCTGCCGGTTATTTCCACCTCCTGGTGGAAACCCGTATCCAATATGCCGAAAGGATGCATAGGGGCGATACCCCCATGGCTGTCATGGCCCTGACCAATAAACTAAGGTCAAAAGCGGTTGAACGCTACATTGATGAGATCAATGCCCTGCACGACGTGCAGAATGAAGCCATCCGGTTTAAGAAACTGGAGGGACTGAGCCCGGAAGAATTGTATTATATCGCGGTCATGGGCGAAGAAGAAATTTATACTTCCAGTTTTGTTGTGGGGGTTTATCCCCGGATATTCCAGCGGATGGAACCATCCAGGTCGGATAATCTGCTGCGGATGCTGAACTATGACTATTATAAAAAATTCATCAAGATATGCGCGGCATATAATACCCTGGATGATTTTCTGAAAAGAATGGATAGACCCGAAGCGGAAAACCTGATGCGTAATTTTGTAAACGGACTGGACCAGACGGCTAACCTGGAAGATGCAGTGGATGTGGCCGACTCATATGCCAGTATTTCGGAACCGGATATCCGCAACCTGATTTTACAACAGGTACAGAAAAATGAGGCGGCAGGCCAACAACAACGTAATGCCCGCGCAACCCTGATCTATGATCTGCTGAATACGATTTTTCTTTCCATGGATCCGGCCAATCATATCGATGTTTCAGCCAAACTGGGCATTGACCCGGTATATGTGATGCCGGCAAAATCTTTGAAAAATCCCGAGGGCCGTATCATTCTTCAGCAGTTTTCTTATGGAGACAAGGATGCACAGGTGTACTTCAGCGCCTTCATGAGCCGATTCAGTAACAGTAACTGGCGGATTTTACGTAAACCACAATGGGTGGAAATCAGCTCCGTTCGCGGAACACCGATCACGATTTATGCCAATTTGCCGCTGGATGAAAAAAAGGAATTGGATATTCAGGCGCAGGACAGCCTGATCAGTTATCTGGAAAACCATGATCTGGAACCTTCCATTGTCATTCACCGGGGGCATAGTTATTATTTGCCCGAAACCATCGAACGGC
>CAZAOR010000176.1:0-4345 GCA_964486805.1 uncultured Sediminibacterium sp.
GCGCTGGAGATCATGGGAATTAATACCAAGAGCTATCTCATCATGCCTAAGATCCTGGGCTCCCTGGTAGTGATACCCTGCCTGATTGTGATTTCGGCTGTTTTAGGCATTTGGGGAGGTCGTACAGCGGGCACCTTGTCCGGCATCATTGCGCCGGATATATTCGATATCGGCCTGCGTCAGAACCTGCACCTGTATAATATCTATTTTGCACTTTATAAGTCTTACACTTTCGCATTCATAGTGAGTAGTATTCCTGCATATTATGGATACAATGTGAAAGGCGGATCCCTTGAGATCGGCAGGGCCAGTACCAGTGCCGTAGTAGTCAGTTGCATCCTGATCCTTTTTGCCGATTACGCATTAGCAGCCTTGCTTCTTTAAAAAAAGCCCAAATATTCGGGCAAAATTTCGGTCAGCCGTTGTTACTTGTTACATTTAATGTGCGATCGGCATTCGGTTGCCTTCTTGTAGCTATAAAAAATTTAACGGATGAAACAACTCTTCATTTTTTGCATCATGGTTGTATCTGCTATCCATGTCAATGCCCGGAACATCGGGGATAGCGCTAAATTGTATACTCCCACAGCCAATGCAGAGAAGGATATTGCCAAAGCGGTTGAACGCGCAAAAAAAGAAAATAAGTTTGTCTTGATACAGGCAGGCGGTAACTGGTGTAGTTGGTGCCTGGAATTTAACCGTTTCACAACGACTGACCCAAAGATCGATTCTGCCATCAAAGCTGATTTTGTGGTGTATCATTTGAATTATAGTCCGGAGAACAAGAACTGGGCTGTTTTCAAAAAATACGGGTATGCACAGCGTTTCGGCTTTCCTGTTTTCCTGATCCTGAACAGCAAGGGGGAATTAATACATATCCAGAATTCTGCCTACCTGGAAAAAGACAAGAGCTATGATAAACGGAAGGTACTGGGTTTTCTCCATGACTGGCGTCCCGCCGCATTTGATGAAAAGAATTACGAGTATGCAAAGCCATGATGGCAGGTAGTACCCTTGAAACATGCATCCATTATTTCATGCATTCAGCAGGCAGGTAAGCCGACCGGCCGTATTCCGTTGGTTCCTTTTCCGGAGCCTCCCTGCTGCTTTTTTTGCCGGTTTGCGACTAAGAAAACTGGATGAGCAAACGGCTGCCGTTTCAGTTAGCTATAGCTGGCTAACGCGCAATCCCTTTCGCTCGATGTATTTCGCGGTTCAGGCCATGGCTGCAGAAATGAGTACGGGACTGCTGGCATCCGGCTATGTGTATCGGTCTGAGCCTGGTATCAGTATCCTGGTTACCGGTGTGCAGGCTGAATTTATAAAACGTGTAACAGGGGAAGTGATCTTTACCTGCCGGGATGGGGAAAAGATTGCGGCCCTGATTGCCGATGCCGTATCTTCCGGTGAAGCAAGAACGCTTACCTGTCTGTCCGTTGGAAAGGACCGGGATGGAGCGGAAGTATCCAGGTTCAACATTACCTGGAGTTTCCGGGCCAGGAAAAATAAACAGTTGTAAAAGTAGCCATCATCGGCAGCCGCACAACACAAATACATCAATATGAAGCTTGCTTTTCACGGCGCTGCCAGAACAGTGACCGGTTCCAAACACCTGATCAGCCTGAAAAACGGCAAGAATCTTTTACTGGATTGCGGCCTATTCCAGGGACTGGGTAAACAAACCGATGAACTGAACGCCAGTTTCGGTTTCGAGCCTTCCTCTGTCAACTATCTTGTCTTATCCCATGCCCATATTGACCATTGCGGGCTCATCCCTAAACTGGTAAAAGACGGGTTCACCGGTGTTATCTATGCCACGCCGGCTACCAAGGAACTGGGGGCAATTCTTTTGGAAGATTCAGCCGAGATACAGCGCGATGATACAAAATTCATCAATAAACGGAGGGCGAAACAGGGATTACCACCTTACGAGCCGCTGTACGATCTGGATGATGCTGCCCGGGCCCTGGATTTATTCAAGACAGTGGAATATGATACCTGGACCACCATTGAGGAGGGTATTGAACTGATGTACACAGATGCCGGTCATATTATCGGAAGCGCTGCTGTACACCTCAGGATCACGGAAGATGGAAAGACCCGGCATATCACTTTCAGCGGGGATGTTGGTAGATATAATGACGCCATACTTCGATCACCACAGGTATATCCGCAGGCAGATTATATTTTACTTGAAAGCACCTACGGTAATAAACTGCACGATGAAGTACATGGTACAGCCGATACTTTGCTGCAATGGGTGACACATACCTGCATGGAGAACAAAGGGAAACTGGTGATCCCGGCTTTCAGTGTGGGACGTACCCAGGAATTGCTGTATGCACTCAATCAACTGGAGTTGGAAAACCGGCTTCCGCCTGTGTCTTATTATGTGGACAGCCCCCTGAGCCGGGAAGCTACCGCCGTGCTGAAGCATTACCCTGCCTATTTTAATAAGCGCATTCAAAAAGTTATGGAAACAGACAGTGATCCTTTTGATTTTAAGGGATTGCGTTTTATTAAAACAGTGGATGAAAGTAAAAGCCTGAATGACAAACCGGAGCCCTGTGTCATTATGTCGGCAAGCGGGATGGCTGATGCCGGCCGTGTGAAACACCATATCATGAATAATATCCATGATCCAAAGAACACGGTGCTGTTAGTAGGATATTGTGAACCGCATTCGCTGGGCGGACGATTGATGAATGGCGCCAAAGAAGTAAAGATTTTCGGGGAATATTACCCGGTGAAAATGGAAGTTGGCCAGATGCGCAGCATGAGCGCCCACGGAGATTATGATGATCTTTGCCAGTTCCTGGCCTGCCAGGATCCCAAACAAGTGCAGACACTTTTCCTGGTACATGGGGAATATGATGTACAGCAGGATTTTGCCGGCCGGCTTCGCAGAAAGGGCTTTCCTGATGTTCAAATACCCGATATGCACAGCTTCGTGAATATTTGAGGCAGCTGTCAGATTTATTTTCTTTGTCCATGTAATATTTTTAAACGCAGATGAATCTTTCTATTATTGACCGGTTGACTCAATTGTTTACCCGTTCCTGGGGTAGTCCTGCTTTCCTGGTGCGTTCTCCCGGCCGGATCAATCTCATCGGCGAACACCTGGATTATAACATGGGTTTTGTGATGCCCGCTGCTATTGACAAGGCAATTTACCTGGCGATGACTCCCCGGGCAGATGATACGATCCGCCTGATGGCTGGAGATTTGCAACAGACCCATACGGCTTCGTTGCATCAGTTGTCTCCTGTACCCCTGCAATGGCCTGACTACCTGATGGGCGTTGCTGATCAATTTCTCAAAGCGGGCTATCCGATCAAAGGATTTGATGTGGCTCTGATGGGTGATGTGCCTTTGGGAGCAGGGCTGTCTTCTTCCGCAGCTGTAGAATGTGCGATGGCTTTCTCTCTCAACTATGCCTTTGATCTTGGATTGGATAAACTAACCATGGTACAATTGGCTCAAAAAGCCGAAAACCAGTTTGTTGGGGTGCAGTGCGGTATCATGGATCAGTTTGCCAGTATGTTCGGTAAGCAGGAGCAGGTCATCCGCCTGGACTGCCGGTCCCTCGCATACACTTACCTGCCCTTTGACACAGCCGGGGTTGACCTGGTGCTCCTGGATACAGGCGTGAAACATTCCCTGGCTTCTTCAGAATATAATCTGCGCAGACAGGAATGTGAAGCAGGTGTTCGGTTATTGCAGGAAAGATACCCCTCAGTTCATAGCTTACGGGATGCCAGTGTGGAGTTGGTAGCAGAAAATCTGAAGACTGCTGATCCGGTTATATACCGGCGATGCCGTTATATAACGGAAGAGATACAACGGGTGTTGAGTGCCAGCGAGGATCTACAAAAAGGCAGTATGCAGGCGTTCGGAAGAAAGATGTTCCAGACCCATGAAGGGCTAAGTAAAGATTACCAGGTTAGCTGTGCGGAGGCTGATTTCCTGGTGGAAAAAGTGGCCGGTATTACCGGCGTATGGGGTGCGCGTATGATGGGAGGGGGTTTTGGCGGTTGTACCCTCAATCTGCTTGAAAAAGGCAGGGCAGAGGAACTGATTGCCACTCTTCAGCCAGCCTACCAGGAAAAATTCGGTAAAATATTACAAGCTTATCCTGTCAATATTGATGAGGGGACCTCATTGATCAGCTAAAACGGAAACTGAAAAAAAGGCGTAATACCGGAGTGACAACAGGATCAGCAGTCCAATGTGCATTTCGGAAACCTGACCGCCGTCTGGAGCAAGCGGAGATTCCGACAACCAAGATGCAGCGATCATCGGGATGTAAAATGAAAATACTTTATTGGCCTGATCTTCAGGTTCC
>CAZAOR010000177.1:0-6412 GCA_964486805.1 uncultured Sediminibacterium sp.
ATCGGGAAGTGATATCACACTCGAAAATCTGACCATCAGCAATAGTTATGGGTTTGACCACCTGCAGGATGCAGAAGGACAACCTATCGACTGCCCGCGTGATACGGCCCACCCGTTTAAAACGGTGCGTAATGACGGTCACCAGATGGCCCTGCGCAGCTTTGCCACTACCCGGTTGATCGTGCGCAACTGTATTTTACGGGCCTATGGTGGTGATACCGTCAGTCCCTGGAATACCCGGGACGGTATGTTTTACTTCAGTAATTGCGTGATGGAAGGCGGGGTGGACTTTTATTGCCCGCGTGGCTGGGCCTATGCGGAAAACTGCGAATTCATTGCACACGGGCATACTGCCGCCATCTGGCATGATGGTTCCGGTGCGGAAGATCAGAAAACAGTATTGAAGCATTGTGTATTCCGGGGGGATGATCAGTTTAAATTGGGTCGTTATCATCGCGACGCGCAGTTTTACCTGATTGATTGCCAATTCGCAGAAAATATGGCGGATACGCCTGTTTATTTCAATCCTTCGGTACCTGCCAACAAGATCCGGTGGGGTTATCGCGTTTACTATGCCGGATCAAAACATGCGCCGGGCAGATATGCCTGGCTGGCCGATAATCTTTCAGAAGCGCCCGGTCACCCGGAGGCAGGCATGATCAATGCCGACTGGACTTTTGCAGGCAGATGGCATCCATCCACCCAGGCAACCAGGATCGACCATATTACGCCCCGTTCCATTGGCGTACAGCAAACATTACCAACTGGCCGGCACCTGGATTCCATTGCTGAAAGAATGCTGATTTACCAGCGGGCAATCGGCGGCTGGCCGAAAGCGGTGAACGAAGTAAAAGTGAACTACCAGCATGCTTTGACGGAAGCAGAGGCGAAAGCCATCCGTGCGGATTCACTGCACAAAGATCCAACCATCGATAACAACGCCACGAGCAGGGAAATAAGATACCTGGTACATGCTTACCGTATAACCGGAAATCATACCTATCTCGCCGCTGCCGAAAAAGGGATCCGCTATTGCCTGATGGCCCAGTATCCTTCGGGCGGATGGCCGCAGTATTATCCTGATTCTTCATTATACCGAAGCCAGATCACGTACAATGATGATGCCATGATCAATGTACTCAATATCCTGCAGGATATCGTGGAAGGTAAGAATGATTTTAACCTCGTTGATCCTTCCCTGAAGCCGTTGGCATCAGATGCGGTGCAACGGGGAATCGGTTGCATTCTCCGTACCCAGATCCGGGTGAATGGTCAACTGACAGCCTGGTGCGCACAATATAACCACAAGACCTTTGAGCCGGAGATGGCGCGTAAGTTTGAACTGGTTTCTATCAGTGGGGATGAATCTGTTGGGATCCTTCGGTTTCTGATGCGTATCCCCCATCCGACGGATGCCATCAAGCAGTCCATAGAAGCCGGTGTAAAATGGCTGGATGCCGTGAAGATACCCGGCTATAAATATGTAGATATAACAGCTCCCGGCATGCCGAAAAACAAGGATCGGGTTATTCTGCCGGATTCAACGAGTACCATCTGGGCAAGATTTTATGAGATCGGAACGAACCGCCCATTCTTCAGCGGAAGGGATAGCCAGAAAAAATATGATGTGCGCGAAATAGAATGGGAGCGGAGAACCGGCTATGGCTGGTATGGCACCTGGCCTGCAAAACTGTTGGCGAAAGAATACCCGGCCTGGGTGAAAAAGAACCTGCCATGATGCAACTGAATAAAGATAGATTGGCCGTTTTGAATCCGGCGCTGGTAGAAATACCGGCACCGGAACTGCTGCAATTACCCGAAAAAATCCTGCAGTTCGGTACCGGCGTTTTATTGCGGGGACTGCCGGACTATTTCGTTGATCAGGCGAACAGGCACGGCGTATATGGCGGGAGGATTGTTTTCATAAAGTCGACGGCCGCCGGAGACACCGATGCCTTTGCCCGGCAAAACGGCTTGTACACCCTGGCGGAAAGAGGGATGGCAGATGGAACTGAAACAGCCAGCAACATCATCAATGCCGCTATCAGCCGCGTACTCTCGGCAGCAGGGCAGTGGCAGGATATCCTGGCATGTGCCGCCAATCCCGAAATGGAGGTAATCATTTCGAATACAACCGAGATCGGTATCCGGCTTGATCCCGAAGATGCGTTCAGCGTTCAGCCTGTTTCTTTTCCCGGTCGTTTATTGGCCTGGCTGGAAGAGCGATACCGTGTTTTTAACGGCGATCCTGAACGCGGTTGTACCATTGTACCGACTGAATTGATCGTGGAGAATGGCAAAACCCTGAAAAAGGTACTGATGCAATTGGCAGCCCTGAAAAAACTGCCGGTTGATTTTGTACATTGGCTGGATACCGCCAATGAGATTTGTGATTCCCTGGTAGATTGTATTGTACCGGGTAAACTACCTGCCACAGCACAACAGGAATTGGAAGAACAATTGGGCTACCGGGATGCATTGATGATCATGTCAGAGCCTTACCGCTTATGGGCGATCGAAACCCATGATCCGCGCAGTGAACAACGCCTTTCCTTCCGCAAAGGGAATCCGGGCATGATCCTGGCGCCTTCGATCGAAAAATTCCGGGAATTGAAGCTCCGCCTATTGAATGCCACCCATACTTTCAGTTGCGGGCTGGCTTTGCTCGGCGGTTATGAAACAGTGAAACAGGCAATGCAGGAAGAAACCTTCCGGTATTATGTCCGCCACCTGATGCTTGATGAAATCAAACCCCTGATTACAGGACACGGGATATCAGAAGCGGAAGCCATCCGTTTTGCCGAACAGGTGCTGGACCGCTTCGCCAACCCGGCAATTGAGCACCGTTGGATCAGCATCACTGCGCAATACAGTTCCAAGATGCAGATGCGTTGTATACCGCTGGTGCAACAGTATTGCCAAAAGCATACAAAGCCCCCGATACTGATGGCCCTTGGTTTTGCAGCCTATCTTCTTTTTATGCAATCGGAGCAGGATAATAATGGACAGCCGGTGGTGGGTATCCGGGGCATCAACTATCCGGTTACAGACAGCAAGGCAGGCTTATTGCAGGAACAATGGTTGCGATACGGCAGCAGCGAGATTGCCATAAAAACCCTGACCGATCCCGAACTGTTCGGCCTGGATCAGGCAAGCGTTGCAGGGTTTGCAGCAACCGTAACCGCATATATCGATTTATTGGAAAAGCAAGATGCTATACTTGTACTTCGTTCTATCTTAGCTGCAAAATCTTATTCATGAGTACACGGAAGCGAATATTACAGGTGCATCCCTCCGACAATGTATTGGTGGCGCTGGAAAATCTCGGCAAAGGAGAGACCCTGGAATTCAACGGACAATCCTATACCCTGCTGGAAAATATCGGGGCCAAGCATAAATTTTTTATGCAGGATATGGCGCCGGGTGATCCGATTTATATGTACGGTGTATTGGTGGGTAAAGCACAGGTGCCGATAAAAGCCGGCAGCCGGATGTCTACTGAAAATACCAAACATGCAGCAGAACCCTATTATTATCGCCCGGGTAATTATCATTGGCAGGCGCCCGATACTTCCCGTTTTACCGGCAGAACTTTTAAGGGGTACCACCGTTCTGATGGAAGGGTCGGTACCGCCAATTACTGGCTGTTCATCCCGACAGTATTCTGTGAAAACCGCAACCTGGATGTGATCCGGGAAGCCCTGCATACCCAACTCGGTTATGAAGTAAGTGATAAGTATAAACAGAAAACCCGTTTGTTGCTTGACCTCTACCGGCAGGGTGGTGATCTGGCCCATGCCGATTTGCGGATAAGCGAATCCCTGGTGCCTGCACCCCGGGTATTTAAAAATGTGGACGGTATTAAATTCCTCAATCACCAGGGCGGTTGTGGCGGAACCCGGCAGGATGCAGCCACGCTCAGCAAACTCCTGGCAGCGTATGCCGATCATCCCAATGTATCCGGTGTAACCATCCTCAGTCTGGGCTGCCAAAATCTGCAGACACAGAGTCTGCTGGACGATATCAAACAACGTAACCCGGCATTCGATAAACCCTTGCTGGTATTTGAGCAACAGCAATCACAGAGTGAAGAACAACTGGTGACGGAAGCCATCCGCCAGACCTTTTTGGGGTTGATCGGTATCAATCAGTTGGAGCGGAAGCCAGCTTCGCTGGATAAACTCTGCATAGGTGTTAAATGCGGCGGCTCCGATGGTTTCAGCGGCATTTCCGCCAATCCGGCTGTTGGTTATGCGGCAGACCTCCTGGTGGCATTAGGGGGAAAAGTACTGTTGGCTGAGTTTCCTGAACTCTGTGGTGCAGAACAGCAATTGATTGACCGTACGGTTGAGGAAGCGGCTGCCAGAAAATTCATCAGCCTGATGACCAGTTACAGCAAGGCGGCAGAAAGTGTGGGCTCGGGGTTTGACATGAACCCCTCGCCGGGAAATATCCGGGACGGACTGATTACCGATGCTATCAAGAGTAACGGCGCAGCCAAAAAAGGCGGCAGTTCGCCGGTGGTGGATGTGCTGGATTATACCGAACCAGCCACCAAACCCGGACTCAGCCTGGTTTGTACGCCGGGCAATGATGTGGAAGCAACAACCGGTAAAGCTGCCAGCGGCGCTACCCTGATCCTTTTTACCACCGGTCTGGGTACGCCAACCGGTAATCCCGTTTGTCCTACCATCAAGGTAGCGACCAACTCAGCCCTGGCCAAAAGGATGGCAGACATCATTGACATCAACACCGGCAGTATTATTGAAGGAACCAGCACCATCGAAGAAATGGGAGAAGAAATCCTGGAGTATTGTATCCGTGCAGCAAGCGGGGAAGTGATACCTAAAGCGGTACTGCTGAACCAGGATGATTTCATTCCCTGGAAAAGAGGCGTCAGTCTCTGAACCGGAAAGAGGTGGTAGCTGTATTGGAATAAATTGAGAACAACGTGACCATGAAACAGTTTTTAGACGAGGATTTCCTGCTGCGCAATGAAACGGCCAGGGAATTGTATCACAGCTACGCCAGGCAGATGCCCATCATTGATTATCATTGCCATCTGCCACCCGCCGATATTGCCGGGAATAAACAGTTCGATAATCTGGCACAGATTTGGTTATATGGCGACCACTACAAATGGCGTGCCATGCGCACCAATGGCGTGGATGAAAGTTACTGTACCGGTAAACGGTCTGATTGGGAAAAATTCGAACAATGGGCCCGTACTGTTCCCTATACCCTTCGCAATCCCCTGTATCACTGGACACACCTGGAATTGCAGCGTTACTTCGATGTTTATGAGATCCTGAATGAGCAATCCGCCAGAAAGATTTATGATACCTGTACAGAACTGCTTCGCACACCCGATTACAGCGTACGCAATCTATTACGTAAAATGCAGGTAGCCCTGGTATGCACGACGGATGACCCGATTGATACCCTGGAGCACCATATTCGTTTGAAAGAAGATTTTGAGATTCCTATTCTGCCTGCTTTCCGGCCCGACCAGGCGATGAATGTGAGCAACCCGGATACTTTCCATGCCTATGTGCGCAAACTGGAATCAGTCACCAATATCTCTGTCTCCAGCTTTGATGATTTTCTTTATGCCCTGCAGAACCGGCATGATTTTTTTGCTTCCGTAGGCTGCCGTGTATCCGATCACGGACTGGAAGAAATTATCGCTGAGGACTTTACCGGCTCTGAGATAGATACCATCTTTCATAAAATTCATTCCGGGAAATCCTTGAATGATATGGAGCAGCGCAAATTCCGTTCGGCGATGCTTGTACATTTCGCCGAATGGGACTGGGAGAAAGGATGGGTGCAACAGTTTCACCTTGGCGCTTTGCGGAATAACAATGCCCGGATGATGCAACAATTAGGTCCCGATACCGGCTGGGATTCCATAGGGGATTTCCAGCAGGGCCGGCAACTGGCGAATTTCCTGACAAGACTGGATACGGATAATAAACTGGCAAAGACGATACTTTATAACCTGAATCCTGCTGATAATGAGTTGATGGCAACCATGATAGGGAATTACAACGATGGTTCTGCTGCCGGCAAAGTGCAGTTTGGTTCAGCCTGGTGGTTCCTGGATCAGAAAGATGGTATGGTGAAGCAACTGAATGCCCTGTCTAATATGAGTCTCCTGAGCCGTTTTGTAGGCATGCTTACGGATTCGCGCAGTTTTCTTTCCTACCCCAGGCACGAATATTTCCGGCGCATACTTTGCAATCTCTTTGGCGAAGAAATTGAGAACGGGGAATTACCCCATGATATTCCCTGGACAGGTAAGATCATCCGAGATATCTGTTTCCAGAATGCCCGCACCTATTTTGGCTGGGAAACCCTGATACCCGAACCGGCTGTGCAAGTGTAAACGTTTTCGTAATTAGTTGCCGGT
>CAZAOR010000178.1:0-7514 GCA_964486805.1 uncultured Sediminibacterium sp.
ACCCTTCCAGGAGTACATTTTATAATTATATCATTACACGTACCTGGCAGGTAAGTGATATTGCAGGTAATACCAGCAAATCGATCCAGAAAATTACAGTAAGCGATCATTCAGCCCCAGCATTAACAATACCGGCAAATATGGCTGTGAATACAGATGCAAATACCTGCGGGGCCAGGGTAAATTATACGGTACAGGCAGCGGATAATTGCAGCAGTGCGGTATCCCTGCAATACAGCAGATCTCCGGGTTCAGTTTTCCCGGTCGGGAATACAATGGTTACAGTTACGGCCCGGGATATTGCTGGCAATACCGCATCTGGCAGTTTCCCGGTCTTGGTGACAGATGCACAGGCGCCAATCATCGCAGCTCCCGCTAATCTTACACTAACGGTCGCATCCAACCCGGGATATCTTCTGAATCCATCGCTTGGTTCGCCAAAAACTTCCGATAACTGCGGTGTAGCCAGTATAAGCAATAATGCACCGGCCAAATTTTATCCGGGAACCACCGTGGTAACCTGGACTGTGACAGATAAATATGGAAATCGAAGCTCGGCTGCACAGTTGGTTACTGTAACTGTTAATGCCGGAGCAGGTGCGTATGGGGGTGGCAGAAAAAGGTCCAATGGAGAACCGGCAAGTGCAGATACCGATACAAAAACGAGACAAACTGCTGATGGATCAGAAAATAATGCGGATCTCCGAATGGTTGTATCCCCTAATCCAAGCAAAGCTGCATTCCGCATACAGCTAAGCAGTAGGGTAGCTGCAGGTATTTCTTTGCGTGTAGTTGACCTGAACGGACGGGTGCTGGAAAGTAAAAACAGTCTATCTCCTGGCAGTATGGTTAGCTTTGGCGGCAATTATCAGCCGGGTATTTATCTGGCCGAAGCCATACAGGGTAAACTGCATGTAACCTTGAAACTTATCAAGCTTCCCTGAAAATAACAACGGAAATAGCAGGAAAAGCGGCCACAAAAAGCCGCTTTTTTGTTTTTACACGATGTAGTGAATCGTCTACAATTTTATTGATATTCACCACAGCAGATTGCATAGCAATCTATTGTTGGTCATTCGGTTATGGATTTATTTTACATCCGAATCCAGGAATTTCCAGGTTCATTCGATACAGCAATCGCAACAGTCAACCACCTCCCTTCCTATGATGCAATTAAGTATGGCAAAGGCAAATGATATGGAATCCGGCCAGGAATATCCGCGAAATCGGAGAGGTGCCAAGCCATTTTCTATGTCGAATAAGCGTGGGGATATGCCGCTTTTCTGCCAGGAAGCGCCATACCGGATACTGACCGATGTTATTGGCATTTCAACATTGGCTTTTTTACTGGCCGATCCCGATGGTTATATATGAGAGGTCAATCAAAAAGCCTGCGACTTGTTTGGGTATACCCAGGAGGAATTCTGCAGATTGTGCCGGGCAGACCTCTTAAATATGCAGGATAGCAGTGTGCTGAAACTGCTCAATTACAGGGAAAGAGCGGGTAAGGCGATGGGCAAACTGAAAATGCGCAAGAAATCGGGCGACTACTTTCTTGCTGATGTTGCGAGTCACACCATTTTGGACCAGGAAACCGGAAAGACTTATTCGGCGACGATTATCAGCGATAAAACGGCACAAGCCGGCGCCTGGCTTACAATGCAGGAAACCAATCAGCAACTGAAGGATTTATCAAGTCATTTGAGGAATGCAAGGGAAGAGGAGCGCAGAAAATTGGCCCGGGAAGTGCATGATGAGCTTGGACAACTCGCATCCGTTGTCAAGATGCATATTGACTGGCTGAGGCTGCGCATGCCGGATTTTGAAACATCCTACCAGGAGAGAATTACTCTGGCATCCACTACAGCCGACATGCTGATCACTGGCATCAGGCGCATCGCGGCTGATCTGCGGCCGGGATCCCTGGACGACCTGGGTTTGAATGCATCCCTGGAATGGAAATGCCGGAAATACGAAAAAGATTATCATATTATTTGTGAATTCCGCACCACATTGGCTGATCAGCATTTGAATAATAACCAGAAAACGGCACTATACCGCATTACCCAGGAAGCAATGACCAATGCCCGCCTCCATGGAAAGGCTTCCAGCATTACGGTGGAGTTGCATGAAACGAATGAAGCGATTCAATTGTATGTAATTGATGATGGAAAAGGATTCAACAGGCAGGAAATAACCACCAGACAGATGGGGTTGATTGGTATGGAGGAGTCCTGTCGCTCTCTGGGCGGTACCTTCACTATCAGCAGTGAAGCCGGAGAAGGAACCATTATTGCGGCAGTTATTCCTAAAAAACAATAAAAGTCATTTATGCGAATTCTGATAGCAGATGATCATACCATTGTAAGAGAAGGGATTAAAATGCTTTTGACAGAAGCATATCCCACTGCTGAAATAGTAGATGTGTCAGAGGCGGAAAGCTTATTACGGGAAGTACGCAATGCAAACTGGGATGTGATCATTTCTGATATTTCAATGCCGCCAGGAGATTCCGGGCTGGAAGCTATGCAGAAAATAAAACAGATCAATCCCCATATACCGGTCATTATATTGAGTATGCAGTCCCCTGAACAATATGCGGTAAGAGCCATGAAGGCAGGTGCTTCCGCCTATCTTACAAAGGGTGCTGCTACGCTGGAACTCGTTAATGCCGTCAATATGGTAATCTCCGGCAGAAAATATGTGAGCCCTGAAATAGCCTATATCCTGGCGGATGCTTTTGAAAGCAGCGCACATAAAAAGGATATTTCAAAATTATCAGAACGGGAACAGGAAGTTTTCAGATCACTGGCAGCCGGTAAAACCATATCAGAAATTTCTAAAGAACTCGGTCTTAGTGGAAATACAATTAGTACCTTTCGGGCTCGTATTTTTGAAAAAATGGGATTTCAGAATAATATGGAACTGATCCGATATGCACTTGATAATAATCTGATATGATAAATCATTATTTAACCGAAAAATGAAACGAATGGTATCATAAAAAGTTGAAAATCCAATTATCCGCCCCCCAAATATCCAATTATGAAATCCAATATCTACCCTGCAAATCAGGCCTATTACTCCCATGTGCCTATACCGGAAACCTCTCCGTTGTATCCCCCGGCTGCAAACTGCCATTCAAGTATTCACCAGGAATCATACTCTCCTTTGCCGGGACATTTGAAAAAGAAAACGACTGCTTGTTGCCGAAAGCATTCGCATGTGGATACTTTCATGCGATCCGGTTGCCCTGCTCAGGCTTTACAGCACGCTCTGAATTCATTGTATTGTTGACCCCTCATTCTTAATGACCATGAAAATTCTGATTGCAGATGACCATACTATTGTCCGGGAAGGCGTAAGGCTGATATTGACCGATGCGTATCCTGATGCCAACATACACGATGTGCCAGATTCTGCCTCAGTTGTGGAACTGGCATTAGCAGAGTCCTGGGATGTCATTATATGCGATATTTCCATGCCTCCCGGCGATTCCGGACTGGAAGCTATCCGTAAAATAAAAGAAGTGGCACCGCATAGCCCGATTATTATCCTGAGCATGCATGCTGCCAACCAGTATGCACTGCGTGTATTAAAAGCCGGCGCGATGGGGTATCTTACCAAGAGTGCTGCGACCAAAGAGCTGGTGAAAGCGGTAGAGTGTGTCAAATCCGGAAAGAAGTATCTGAGTCCGGATGTTGTTTACCTGCTGGCTGATGCTGTAGGACAATCCGGGATAGAACCTTCTATTCAGCAACTCTCAGAAAGAGAAATGCAGGTATTTAAATTACTGGCGGAAGGAAAAAGTGTATCAGAAATCGCCAGGTTGATGCAGTTAAGTCATAATACCATCAATACCTTCCGGATACGCGTGTTTGAGAAAATGGGTTTCAAAAATAATGTGGAACTCATTAAATATGCACTCGATAACCAGCTTGTATAAAATAATAGAAATTGTGTTTCTTTTTTTGTATCTTAAAGACGATTAAGGGTTCCCGGTCATGTTATTTTTCTGTACGCTAACCATAGTGTCATGAAGAAATTGCGGGATAGCTGGTACGTCATTGTATGCTTTCTGGGATTGCTGGGTGTATCTGCTATGATGCTATGGGAAACCAAGTCTCGTCCTTATAACCTTATCGGCAGATTCGCTATTATCCAGTTCCTCCTGCTGCTGCTCGCAGCTATACTCTTTTTTATTTATTTCCGCAGGCAATGGCAGGGATCTTTGATACAAACAGATCATCGATATCTGGATCAGATCCGTATCAGCAATGAACGCTACAGCCTTGTTTCCAGGGCTACGAATGATTGTATCTGGGATTGGAACCTTGTTACTAATCGGGTTTACCGGGATGACAAAAAATTAGAAACCCTGTTGGGATATCCCGCCTGGGAACCCGAAGAGGTAGACAAGCAGTGGCGACTGCATGTGCATCCGGATGATTGGCAACAGATGACGGCTGCGCGCGCAACAATATTCAATGACCCGGAACAAAACTATTGGGAAGGACGATACCGTTTTCTCCGGCCGGATGGCAGCTATGCATTCGTTTCGGACCGAGGATATATCATACGCGATAGCAACGGCAAAGCTATCCGCATGATCGGAGCTTCCAATGATATCAGCCAGCGTATTCAGGCCGAAAAGGAACTGGTATCCAGTGAGAAACGTTTCCGTTCACTCGTGGAAAAAGGGTCAGAGATCATTGTTTTGCATGACAGAAACGGTATTATTCAATACATCAGCCCTTCCTCTTTGACAATACTGGGGTTTCACCCCGAAGAAAGGGTGCAGCATTCTGGTTATGAAAATGTTCATCCGGAAGATATTCCTGTACTGCGGGGAAGGCTGGAGAAATTAATGGCCATCCCTGGTGCCGTGAGCAGAGCGCAATGGCGGCACCGGCATAGGGATGGTTCCTGGCGTTGGATGGATGGCGTGGCAACGAATCTATTGGAGGATCCCGCCGTACAGGCGGTTGTGCATAATTTCAGGGACATTACCGAACAAAAAGAAGCCGAAGAAAGGCTGTTGGCGGAAAAAGAAAGCCTGGATTCTTTTATCAATAGCCTGCCGGGAATATTTTATTGTTTTGACAAAAACGGGAGGTTTATCAGGTGGAACAGGAACCTGGCGGATGTATCGGGTTATACGGATACAGAGATTGCTGCAATGCATCCTTTACAGTTTATCGCGGAAGCTGACAAACCGCTCGTCAGTTCCAAAATTGCTGAAGTATTCGAAAAAGGATTCGCAGAGACAGAAGCTGCTTTCCAGTTGCAAAATGGCTTTACCATCCCTTATTATTTCAACGGAAAGATGGTTTTATTAAAGGGAGAACCATGCCTGGTCGGTATGGGACTTGATATTACAGTGCGGAAACAGAATGAAGAGAAATTGCAGTTGCTTCAATCTGTCGTAACGAATGCAAACGATGGTGTGCTGATTACAGAAGCCTGGCCGATAGAAGGTACCGGGCCGAAAATAGTGTACGTGAATGAAGCATTTTCCAGGATTGTAGGTTTTTCAGCAGATGAACTACTGGGAGCTACTCCGCGAGTCCTGCAGGGAAAAGATACTGACAGGGCCAAACTGACACAGATCAGGGAAGCGCTCTTGACCCAGAAGCCGGTTCAATTGGAATTACTCAATTACCGCAAAGATGGAACCCCGTTCTGGACCTATATTTCTATTTCACCGGTCAAAAACAACCTGGGTGAATGTACTCATTTTATCTCCATACAAAACGATATTACAGAACGTAAGCTGCAGGAAAAAGAAATGCAGGAACAAAAGGCGGAGTTGCAGGCTTTGCCGGGTTACCTGCAGCATGCCAGGGAAGAAGAAAGGCGCTTTATCGCAAGGGAAGTTCATGATGAATTGGGACAACTGGCAACGGCGATTAAAATTGATATCGATTGGTTGCTGTTACAACCCTATTTCAACAATGAACAAGCAGTCCGAAGAGCCAACCATGCTGCTTCTGTGATCGAAGTACTGATAAGTTCCATCCGGCAAATTGCACACCGCATACGCCCAAGCGTACTGGATGATTTTGGGCTGGTTGCAGCGCTGAAAATGCACTGTGATGAGTTTTCAAAGCTCACCAATACGGCCGTTTCCTTGCAGGCGAATATTGATGATAAAAACCTGTCGCCCGTATTCAGCACGGAAGTATTCCGGATTGTACAGGAATCGATGACCAATATCATGCGGCATGCTAAAGCTACCCATGTAACCATTATATTACAGGAAAAAGGCCAGATCATGTATGTAACGGTTAAGGATGACGGCATTGGCTTTGATACCAAACTGCGGAAAAATACCCTCGGCCTGATAGGTCTTCGCGAGAGAGCAGTGTACCTAGATGGACAATTGCAGATCGACAGTCAACCAGGGCAGGGCACAACGATTACGGCCAGTTTTCCCAGAATGGACGAGACGTGATAGATTGTTTATCAATGCAGTAGTATACAATTGACTTCCTGTTTATTGCCAGATAACTCCGGCCTCTGAAAAGCGCAAAAACAACGTATTTGATTTTTTACGCGATTGCTGTTACATTAGCATGGTTGAATGCTATCTGATAAAGTCCCCCCAGCGCTTTCAGCGTGAATTGTCGTACGATTCATAACAGGAATGCTTATGGGTGAAGTAATCGATTTTTTCCGGAAGCTAACCGATACCGCCGACTGGCCTCCCCGTTGGCATTGCGGTCAATGGACTGCTTTTCATGGCTGGTTGTATATCCTGAGTGATTTGTTGATCTGGCTGGCTTATTTTACAATCCCTGTTGTTATTATCCGGTATATTTCCCGAAAACAGCATGCCCGTTTCGTTCGGTTGTATTTCCTGTTCGCCGCTTTTATTTTATCCTGCGGAGCCACTCATTTTCTGGATGCACTCACATTCTGGATTCCCATGTACCGATTGAATGCACTGGCCCGGTTTATTACGGCCGTTGTCAGTTGGGTGACAGTCTTTACACTCATTCGCTCCCTGCCCAAGGCTTTTGCCATCCGGACAGAAAAAGAGTGGGAACAGGAAATTGCCGTTCGGGATATCAATGAAAGCAGGGTCCGGCAACAGAACCTTTCATTGGAACAACAGGTAGAAAAGGGTACCAAGGAATTATACCAGTATAAATATGCGCTGGATGAAAGTGCAATTGTTGCTATTACGGACCGGGAAGGCCGGATCATCCATGCCAACGATAATTTTTGCGCCATTTCGCAATACAGCCGGGAAGAACTGATCGGGAAAAACCACCGGATCATTCGATCGGGTTTGCATACGGAGGAAGAAATGCAGGGCTTATGGCAAACCATTTTGAACGGCAAGATATGGAAGGGGGATTTGTGTAACCGTGCCAAAGATGGCAGCCTTTACTGGGTGGAAACCTGCATCATTCCCTTTTTCAATGAAGCGGGTGAACCCTACCAGTTTTTGTCTATTCGTAAGGATATTACCGAACGAAAAAAAGCGGAAGAAAAAAACGAAGAAATAA
>CAZAOR010000179.1:0-5142 GCA_964486805.1 uncultured Sediminibacterium sp.
GGACCTGACGGCTTGTTTAAAACGATCAATGATTATCGGGATAAAAACACATTCGCAATCCTGGCGCATCCCAACAATACAGATTTCAACAACCTGTCAAATATTCCCTATGATGCACAGGCTGATTCCGCGATTTCCGGTGTGGCTGTGGAAAGCGGTCCGGCTACTTCTACCAATACGACTTATTCGAATCCCGGTTCATCGATGTATTACCTGTGGTATTACCAGAAGATGCTGACAAAAGGATACCACCTCGGACCCACCATCGACCATGATAACCACTATACTACATTTGGCCGAACCACGCCTGCCCGGACTGCCGTCATAGCACCGGAACTCACGCAGTCGGCGCTGATCAAGGCGGTAAAGGATATGCATTTTTATGCGACGGAAGACATCGATGCACAGGTTGATTTCACGATCAATACGCATATCATGGGATCCATCTTCGAAGACCGGAATGCACCGGCCATCTCAGTAACGCTTACCGATCCCACGACCAATACTTCGGGGGCACTTATCCGTCTTATGTTCGGGGTACCCGGCAGCGGAATCTATCCCGTTGTGATTGATTCGGTTTATGGGAATACACTCAGTTATGTAGACAATGGGCTTCCCAACCACACCACCGGCTATTATTATATTGATATTACCAATGGTACTTCCAGGATCGTTACTGCGCCCATCTGGTACACCCGCACTTGCGCCGCTTCCAGTGATACGACCGCTAATGTGTGCGGTACCTTCAACTGGTATGGTACTGACTATACCCAATCGGGCACTTATACCAAACAGTTCACTACCGCAGGCGGATGCGATTCCATTGTAAGCCTGCATCTCACCATCAGCCAACCCCCTGCCAGCGTACAGATAGCCGTCAATGGCCCTGATCAGGCATGCCCGGCCACCGGGGTGCAGATTTCGGCTTCGGCTGATGAAGCTGGTAATGGCAGTATCACGCAATATCACTGGATATTAAATGGTACGGAAGTTGCCTTGACGGCAACCGCAAATTTCCAGGCATTCAGCAGCGGCACTTATGCTGTGATGGCCGAAAACAGCAACCATTGTACGGTGAGCAGCACTGGTACTGTTACGGTCACGGTTGCTGATACAGAAGCGCCAATCATCAGCCTGCCCCAAGGCAATATCACCCGATCCAACGATCCGGGCGCCTGCGGTGCTATTGTATCCTATGACGCTTCTGCAACAGATAACTGCGGTGCAGTTGCCCTGCAGTTCAGCCAGCCATCAGGTAGTTTCTTCCCGGTTGGCACTACTGTTGTAAATGTGACTGCTAAAGATGCATCGGGCAATCAATCGGTCAGCAGCTTTACAGTGACAGTAACCGATAATGAAAAACCCGGCATCACGGCTCCGGGCATCGTCAGCGTGCCCAGCGATCCGGGCGCCTGCGGTGCTAACATTCCTTTCCTGGGCAGTCCGGTTGTATCTGATAATTGCGGTGTAGCGGCAGTTACGAACGATCACCCTTCTGCATATTTCCCGGTAGGTACAACAATCGTAACCTGGTCGGTCACTGATATTCACGGCAATGTAACTGATACGGCCCGGCAGGAAGTAACAGTGATTGATAATGAATTGCCCGCCATCGCTGTTGCCGATATCCAGACAGTCGCGGAAACCGGTATCTGTGGCGCCAATATTACGCTAGCAATACCAGTTGCCAGCGATAACTGTGGGGTGGCTTCCGTTACCAATAACCATCCCTCCACATTCTTCCCGGTTGGTACAACCAATGTGGTATGGACTGTTACCGATGTACATGGTTGGCATCGATCGGTTGTGCAGCATATAACTGTAACCGATAACCAACCACCGGTTATCACAACGGTCCCCGATCAAATTTTCTGTGCAACAGGATCGGGTAATTACAGCATCCCATCACTGAGCGCATCCGATAACTGTGGCGTGGCAACGGTTATGTACACCATCAGCGGAGCAACAAACAGAACGGGTACCGGAAATGATGCCAGCGGCGTGTTTGCACCTGGAAACTCAACAATAACCTGGACGGTTAAAGATGCCAGCGGCAATACCAGCCATACCAGCACCCAGGTATCTGTACACGCAATTCCTGTCATTACCTATACGGTGAGTGACCCCAATGCTTTCTGTAATGCCCTCACCCTTACTGCTGCGAATGCAGGTCCGGGAGCCACTTACAACTGGCAATATGGGGCTTTACCGGCAGGCACTGGTCAAACATTGCAGTTGGGACTGACCGATGCAGACGGCGCCTATACACTCACAGCCACTGTACAGGGTTGCACCAGTGCCCCTGTTAGTTATCTGTACCAAAAGCAGCGGATGCTGAACAGCTATACGATACTGGCACAATCGGATATTGATCTCGGCGACAATAACATCGTAGCGAGCGGGAGTGTAGGCGTGATCGATACGCGGGGGTCGGTTAGTTTCCGGAATAATAGTTCGGTAGCAGCAGCCGGTTCTTTTGTAAAAGCTGCCCGTATTGATAAGCGAGGGTATAATATCCAACTGGCAAACCCGGTTTACAGTCCTGCAAGCGGTATTGGTTTACCAACGATGTACCTGAATACCGCTACCACGAATCGGTTACCGAATAAAGAAGTGGCTGCCAACAGTTATATAACTGTTAGCGGTAACTATAAGAACCTGACTGTTCACAAGGGAGCTGTTGCCATCCTGACCGGTACTATTTATGGTACGGTGCGCGTGGAGCAGGGGGCCCAGGTTACCTTTACACAGCCGGATATACAAATCGAGAAACTGCAGGTGATCAAGGGGCCCCGTAACGGTTTCAGCTATGTTCGGTTCAGTTGTGATACCCGTGTCAGGATCAGCGGCAGTGTGCAGATCGGCAGCCAGGTTTATGTGAACCCGGATAATTTCCAGGTCACTTTCTATCTTGGCGATACCAAAAAAGATGATGAACAGTTTACGATTAATGGAGGCGAAACCCATTTTACCGCAAATGTTTACCTGCCGCAGGGACAGTTGAAAGTAACGGGTGGATATAGTTATGGCGATTATGGAGCTGGCCGGGGTGATTGCGACCGGGATGACGATGATCCCCGTTTCTTTGGCCAGGGTAATAGCTACGTGTACATGACCGGGGTGTTTATCGCAGAAGAGATCATCGGAAATGGTAAAAATGTGATTTGGAATAGTTTCCGATGCGGATCGGCGCCGGTTACGGTAATGAACAGCCAGCCTGCTAAAGAGCTTGCTGTCGGCAATGAAACAACTGAGACAAGCGATGAGGCCTCCGCCCTGACAGTAATTGTCATGCCGAACCCTTCTTCCGCCAGTTTCAAGCTGCAGTTGCACAGCCGGTTCAGTACACCGGTGGCGATGCGGGTGATAGACAGCAGGGGCAGGGTAGTAGACAGCAAAAAGCACCTGGATCCGAATGGTACTATCGAGCTAGGCCGGAATTATGCAGGCGGAGTCTATTTTGCAGAATTTGTGCAGGGCAACCGGCGCAAAACGGTGCAGATGATCAAGCTCAATTAAAAAGATACCTAGTCGTTTGTCGTATAGGGGGCCGACATTTGTCGGCCCCCTATTTTTTAGGCGAAATAATATAGAATTTGGATTTGGGCCGGAAATTATCCAGCCATTTAAAACCCCGGATACGGATGGCTTCATGGTTTACATCATGCATGGGATACAGGGTGCCGTCGAAATTATTGATGAAGGAAACCCGGCTGGGTTTGTTCTGATCATCAAAAAGTACATCAATTCTGTCGGCGGTTGACCTGCTAACACCTATGAAGCGGTTGTTTTCATCCTGCCCGTAATAGACATTTTCAGCCGAACCCTGGGCCCGCATGAAATAGATATTGCCTTTAATAAAATAGGCATTCAGGGTGATGGATTTTAACTGGTTAAAATAGTTGGTGCTATCGACTTTGTTGATGGCAATGGCATTTTCATATACCTTCAGGCGTTCGGGCTGGCTGTTTTTGACAAAAAGATAGATCGTATCGCCGGTGATCTGGCTTTCCCTGGCCCAAACGATCGGGTCGTGGAACATGCGGAACACGGAATCCTCCCGGGAATAAAAGAGGCTGTCGCAACTCGCCTGGAGCGAATCGGAGTAGATGCGTACATGGTAGTAAGCTTCAATGTACTTATTGTGGGTACTGTCGGAGAGCAGCAGTGAGTCACGCCTGGACTCCGGGGCAGCAGAGTCTCTCACGACGGGCACCCGGCGCGTTTTAACCAGGTCGGTTAAGCGTGCGGAGAAAAGTGTATCTGCCGCAATATAGGTTGTATCGCCTTTTTGCTTGATCAGCAATAAGGGATTTTGGGTAGCCAGCATGATATCTTTTTTCCGGTCTGTCTTGATATTATTGGCAATAAGGTCAAAACCCTGGGCGGAATCTTTTCCCCGGTACACGGCATTGCCCCTGAATTCGCTGAGTTTGGTGGAGTCATCAAAGGCCATATCATCCGCTGTAAATGTATAGGTACTATCGTCTACCAACGATCTTTTGCCCAGTACGCCCCGCCGGTTCTTCATGTCGAAATAGCCATCTCTGGTATAAATTGTTCTGCGCCCGCTGTCGCTGATGATACGGGTGGGTGAGGTAAAAGTGGCGATCTGCGTTTCAGTATTATATTGCAGGGTATCTGTCAGCACTTTGTATTCGGGATCCACCAGCACGACCCGTTGTTTAAAAAATACGTCTTTGGTATCACCATAGTAATAGCCCTCCTTGCTGGTGAGCACCGACTTTTTATCTTTGAGTTTGCCGTCATTCAGGTAGATGCCTATTTTCTGGGTGACATCGTATTCCAGGGCCTCGGTAGTCAGTTCCCCTTTTCCGTCTGTCAGCCTGACTTTTTTCCGGAGAAAGGCTTTTTTTTCCTTTCCCAGGTATTTGAGGTATTGGGCATAGGTATGCACGCTATCGGCATCATTGATATGCACATTACCAAAAGCTTCCATGCTGTTGTCGACATCATTCTTCACTACGCTGTCGGCATAGAAATCGGTTTTTTCCTGCCGGATATGTACTTTGCCGGCCAGGGAAGTGAATTTATGGAGGGAATCCACCGTAATAAAGTTCAGGCGGTCGGCTGCGATAATCTCCAGGAGTTTACCGGCGGGTCTGGCTGCCGTATCAGGCG
>CAZAOR010000180.1:0-7707 GCA_964486805.1 uncultured Sediminibacterium sp.
CAGCAGTGAAAAGCGGGGCCTGCAGCCAATTGTTCAGCAGCCCGGCGGTAATTACTGTTTTCCAACAGGCAACAAAAGCCGATGCGGGACCTGATCAGACGCTTTGCCAGGCTGTTTCCACGGTATTGGCAGGTAATACACCTGTGATAGGGTCAGGTAATTGGTCTGCCGCAAGCGGGAATCCTTCGCCTGTCAGTTTCAGTAATGCCGCGGATCCGCACAGCAGTGTTGTTGGTTTGCAGACAGGTACTTATACTTTTATCTGGACCATTTCAAACAGTACCTGCAGCAGTTCAAGCGATACTGTTCAGATTCGCATCGATGCGCCAACGACCGGTGGAACCCTCGCCAGCAGCCATACGGTTTGTGCTTCCGGTAATATGGGCGTATTGCGGCTTTCAGGTTATACCGGTAATCTTTTGCAATGGGAGTCTTCAACCGATAATGGCAATACCTGGACTGTTCAATACCTGACAGGAGATTCTCTTGTTTATAATAACCTGACTCAAACAACTTCATACAGGTATCTGGTTCAAAATGGTGTTTGCGCATCTGCTTATTCAAACACGGCAACCATTACCGTATTGCAGCCAGTAACTGTTGCGAATGCTGGTACCGATAGCCGGATCTGTCATAGCACCAGTAGCTTATTGAGCGGGAATAGCCCTGGTTCCGGTTCAGGTACCTGGTCTGCACTGGCAGGTAATCCCACATCTGTTTCGTTTTCAAACCCTACTGACCCCAATGCTACGGTTAGCGGATTGGGAACAGGTATGTACCAGTTTGCCTGGACTATCAGCAATGGGGTTTGTCCGGTTTCCGCCGATACAGTTTCCCTCCAGATCGATGCAGCCACTATCGCAGGCACCCTCAGTGCCAGCACCGTTGTTTGTGCAGTGGCAAATGCGGGTAGTTTACAGCTAAGCGGTAATAACGGTGTCCCTATCCGATGGGAGTCTTCTACTGATAATGGCAATACCTGGGTGGCTATCGGCAATACCAGCAGCACGCTTTCCTATGCACAATTATCCAGCTCGACCATTTATCGTGTGCAGGTGCAAAACGGCGTCTGCCCGGCGCTTCCTTCCAATACCGTAGCGGTTACTGTTCTGCAGGCTCCTACTGTTGCCAATGCAGGGCCGGATCAAGCGCTCTGCAATGTAGCTTCCACCACTTTATCCGGTAATATACCTGTTTCCGGAACCGGCAGTTGGACAGCTTTGGCAGTAAATCCGGGGTCCGTTAGTTTCTCAAATCCGGCAGATGCACACAGCACCGTATCCGGGCTGACAACCGGTATTTATTATTTTGTCTGGACGATTACCAATGGTGTATGCGGCAGTTCTGCTGATACAGTGATTGTCACCAACTATTCACCCACTATTCCCGGCCTGCTGGCAGCCGATGCAACGGTATGTGCCAGTGGCAATAGCGGAAGCCTGAGTCTGAGTGGTTATTCAAACCAGGTAATCAAGTGGGAGTCCTCTGAGGATAATGGCAGTTCCTGGAACACTATTACCAATACTGCCGCTACGCAGTCTTATAACAATCTAACTGCTACCACCCAATACAGGGTACTGGTACAACATGCGGTTTGTCCGGCACAATATTCCAATACTATTACCATCGCTGTTTTACAACCGGTAACTATTGCTAATGCCGGACCTGATACCATCATTGTAAATAATGTAACGAGTTACCAGCTTCTGGGAAATACGCCGCTTTCCGGTAGCGGAACCTGGTCGCAGTTAAACGGATCCACTTCATTAAGCTTTGCAGATATACATAACCCGCATACTGCTGTACTTGGACTGGCCTACAACCATGGTACTCCTCCAACAGACGGGCATTATTACCTGGTATGGACGATCAGTAATGGGGTATGCAATGCTTCTGCCGATACCATGCAACTCACTGTTGAGCCGCCTACCAATCCCGGTACTATCGGTGGTGATGCGGTTGTATGTACCGGTAACAACCAGGGAACATTAACGGTAAGCGGTTACCTCGGAAAGATCCTGCAATGGGAATCCTCCATTGACAATGGCTCAAGCTGGCAGGTTATCAACAGCACTGTCGGCAAAGACCAATCAGTTTATACTTATACGAATCTTACAGCTACCACTCTGTTCAGGGCGCTGGTGCAAAACGGAGTAGGCTTACCGATGTATACCGGTATTGCTGCAACAATCACGGTATTACCGGAAGTGACACCTGCCAATGCCGGGCCGGATCAGACCCTGTGCTTCACAACGGCTGCTACCCTGGCAGGAAATCAGCCGCAGAATGGTTCAGGTACCTGGTCGTTTATTTCGGCTTCCAATAGCAGTACTCCTGTATTCAGTAATCCACAGGATCCGCATACCACGGTTTCCGGTTTACAAACCGGCACATATACCTTTGAATGGAAGATCAGTAATGGTTATTGTTCTGATTCCCGAGATACGGTTGTCGTCACCATTATTCCTTTAACAAAGCCAGGGACCCTTGGTACGGATACGGTTGTTTGTACAACCGACAATTCCGGCAGGCTGGAGCTGAGCGGATATCTCGGCAATATAACCGGCCTGGAAAGTTCTGCCGACAATGGGCTTACCTGGAGTGGTTTGAATGGCACAGCGGACCAAGCTGTTTATTCCTATCAGCAGCTTGGCCAAACTACTCTTTTCAGGGCGAAGGTTCAAAATGGCGTTTGCCCGGCAGATTATTCGAACCTGGTTACTGTTACAGTCATTCCCGCTGCTACGCAATCCCTGGCCGGTCATGACCAGCAATTGTGTAACCAGGGCAGTACAAGCTTATCTGCCAACGTGCCGGTTTCAGGTACCGGAACATGGACCAGCTTAGCCAACAACCCTTCTGTTGTTCACTTTTCCAATCCAGCTGATCCCTCGGCTGTGGTAGATGGATTGATGCCGGGAACCTACCATTTTGTCTGGACCATTTCAAACCAGGTGTGTTCGGATTCAAAAGATACGGTAGCTGTTACCGTATTTCCGGCTACAATTGCTGGTACACTTTCAGCTGATGCTATGGTCTGCGCCACTTCCAATAGTGGTCAGCTCCTGCTGCAGGGTAAGCTTGGGGGGGTGCTGGGCTGGGAGTATTCTTATGACCAAGCAAAGCACTGGAATCAGATTCCTGTCACAGCGGATAGCCTCGCATATGGAGGGCTGCATCAAACAACTCTTTACCGGGTTTCCGTGCAAAACGGAGTTTGCCCTGCTGCATACACTAATCCGGTTACGATCACTGTGCTGCAGCCAGTAACGGTTTCAGATGCCGGACCGGACCAGTATCTGTGCCATACCGCAAGCGCAACCCTTGCTGCCAACACACCGGTTTCCGGCAGCGGTACCTGGACAGCATTGATGGGGAACCCTACGATCACACAATTTGCTAATCCCTCAGACCCACGAACCACTGTTTCCGGATTGGCTACCGGGCGTTATGGTTTTATCTGGACCATCTCCAATCATTTATGTGCCGACTCGAAAGATACCTTGTATCTCTTTGTCAGCGACCTGTCCTTGCCCGGCTTCTTAACCGGTGATACTGTTGTTTGTGCCGATAATAATGCAGGCAGGCTTGCTTTAAATGGGTATCGATCCGGTATCCTGCAATGGGAATTTTCCATCGATAACGGCCAGCATTGGTCAGTCATCTCCCAAACTGCTGATACCCTTGGTTATCGACAATTACAGCAGACTGCTTCTTACCGGGTTCTTGTCCGTAATGGTTCCTGTCCGGCTATTTATTCTAACCTTGCTGTGATCCGGGTGGATCAGCCGGTAAGCGCTGCACAGGCAGGTCCAGATTTTGCGGTTTGTGATCAGCCATCGGTGATTTTATCAGCTTCTCCAGCGCAAGTTGGAACCGGTTACTGGCGTCCGCTTGCATCAAATCCCGGCCCCGTCCAGATCATCAACCCGGGAAGCCCGGCCGCTACCGTTACGGGCTTACAAAAAGGGAATTATCAGTTTGAATGGACCGTATCGAACGGTGCCTGTACAACTTTAAAAGATACGGTCCAAGTCAGCATATTCCCCGCAACAAATCCAGGCCATCTTTCTGCCGACAGTTTTGTTTGTAAAACAGGGAATACCGGTACCCTGCAGTTGACCGGATTTACCGGAACGATTTTGCATTGGGAATCCTCTGTGGATACCGGTGCAACCTGGACTGTGATGCCGGATACGAGCCGGACCTACACTTATCACCAGTTAAACCAGACCACTCTTTTCCGGGTACTGGTACAAAGCGGCCCTTGTACGAACGCTTACAGTAATCAGGTCACAATTCATGTCTATCAGCCAACGGTTCCCGGAAAATTGAGTTCCGAGGTTTACCGGGTATGCCAGCTATATAATAGCGGCACTATGCATCTGAGCGGATTTAGAGGGGATATTATTCAATGGGAATCTTCCGTAGATAATGGTCAAAGCTGGTTGACACTATCTAATACCGCTGATTCCTACACTTTCAGTAATTTATCTAAAAACACATTATTCCGGGTATTGGTCAAGAGCGGTAATTGCTCGCAGGGATATTCAGATAGTTTACTGATAACCGTTGACAGCTTATCGGCGGGCGGCTCCATCAAGGGGGATTCAATCATATGTGCCAATAGCAGGGGACAACTTATCCTGGATCATTCTTATGGAAAGATCCAGCACTGGGAATCCTCTGCAGATAATGGCAATACCTGGCAACCAATTCAAGCGGCAGGTGACACCCTTTATTTCAACGGACTGTCCGGTACAACGGTTTTCCGGGCATGGGTACAGAATGGCGCCTGCGCAGGAGCATATTCCAATAACAAAGTTGTTACAGTTGTACAGCCTGTTACCACCGCCGCAGCCGGACCCGACCAGGTGATCTGCACCCCTGGTGCGCCCGTACAATTGAATGCCAACATCCCTGCCAACGGAGCGGGGACCTGGACCCAGGCAACAGGCCCGTCTTCTGTAAGTTTTGACAATGCACACCTGCCCGGAGCGAAGGTTATTGGACTTGTTTCCGGCACCTATTCCTTCACCTGGACCATTGCCAACCAAACCTGTCCGAGTTCTGCCAGCTCAGTGATCGTAAGGGTAGATAGCCTGCAGGCTAATTTTTCCGTTACCGCTATTTACAATTGCGGGAGTACCAGTTTCCGTTTTCGTGATTCTTCCAGTTCACCCTTTGGCATTGCTTACAGGCAATGGTTTAACCAAACCGGCAACACCGATACCGGATATGTGTATGAACAGGCTTATCAGCATGCGGGTTCCGAGGAGTCAGGCCTGAAAGTAACCAGCCGGATTGGTTGTACCAAAACTGCAACAGCGGGATACCAGGTATTGATCAATGAATATCCCAAAGCCAATATTGACGCCATCAGCGAAGCCTGTAAGAAACAATTGCTGCAACTATTCCCGGATGTACAGTCGAAAGATTCGATTGCCTACCTGCTATGGAACCTCGGTAATGGTATCAATACCAAGGATTCTGTTGTACATGTTGAGTACCTGAGTGAAGGCAGTTATGCTGTTAAGCTGGTTGTTTCTACCGTGAACCGCTGCTTTGATTCTGCCCTGAAGAATATCCTGATCCATCCCACACCCAAGGTTGACCTGGTTCCCTCAGCAACTGTTTGCATGGGTGATTCGATTATCCTGAAGCCCGAAGGCGCCATTAACTATATCTGGAAAGATCAGAGTGACAGTATCATTTGTAATAACTGTGCTGTATTAAAGTTCAAACCTTCTCGCAGCACCGTGCTGAAAGTTATTGGGTATTCTGAATTTGGATGCAGTGATGTTGCGGGTACCAGCTTGAAAGTGGTTCCGCCTTTACAGTTGAATTATGTGCAGGCCGATACAATTTGTACCGGGGGCTCAGTCCGGCTGTATATTGACGGTGCCAGTCATTACAGTTGGCGGCAGGACCCGGGTTTAAGTTCTTATACGAGCAGCAATCCGGTTGCTTCTCCCAAAACAAGTACTACTTACCAGGTTATCGGAAGGGACGACAATAACTGTTTTGCAGATACTGCCAATATCCGGTTGACGGTGGGGAATCCGACCGCTATTCAAGCGGGGCGGGATACCGTTATCCTATCAGGCGGAACCTTAGAACTGCATGCCGTGTCTGCCAATAACGATATCCGCAAATGGCAATGGGGCGGTAATGCTACTTATAGCTGCCTATACTGCGCTACCACCCGCGCCACTGTGATCATGGATGAGCCCCTCTACTGCACTGGTACCAATATTTACGGCTGTACCACAACGGATACTATTCATGTGAGAACCTTTTGCCCGCAATCAGAAGTGTTTATACCCAATGCATTCACCCCGGATGGCGATGGAATCAATGATCTGCTGATTGTGCAGGGCCGCGGGTTACGCATGATTAAGAGCTTCCGGATTTACAGCCGATGGGGAGAACTGGTATTTGAAAAAACAAATTTTATGCCCGGTGACAGATCCAGCGGCTGGGATGGAAAAATACGGGGGAAACCCGCCAGCCCGGATGTATTCGTGTATATCTGCGAAGCGATATGCGAACGGGGTACGCCGGCCATTTTTAAAGGCAATGTTGCTATTCTAAAATAAATCCTATGAAAAGAAGTTTACTCACCTGCCTGGTTGTTTGCTTGCTTACCTGCATGGGTAAGGCGCAGGACTTTACCTTCTCACAGTTCTATGAGCAACCCCTACTCCGCAATCCTGCGCTGGCCGGTATCTTTACGGGTGACCTGCGTGTTTCCATGGCTTATCGCGACCAGTGGGCCAGTATCACGGTTCCTTATCGTACAGCCGCCATGAGTATTGAAAACAAGATCCCGTTGAACAGTCATGATGATGTATTGACCATCGGAGCGCAGATGAGCATGGATGAAGCCGGTGATATCCGCTTAAAAAGGACGCAATTGTTTCCTGCGATCAACTTTCACAAATCGCTGGATCCTGACAGGGACACCTATTTATCCCTGGCATTCATGGGGGGACCGGTTTCGAGCCAGTTTGATATGAGCCAGCTAAAATTCGGGGATCAGTATGTAAACGGTTCTTATTCATCCGTCAACAGCACTTCACAGGTACTCACACAAACCGGCTATTCCTACTGGGATCTCATGACCGGGCTTTGTTTCAGCACTGTTTTAGATAACCAGGTCCGGTTATACATGGCGGCAGGGCTTGCGCATTTTACCAAACCCGTTATTCATTCAGTGACCTCCAGTTCTGCCAGTTTTCTGGCCCCCAAATGGAGCCTGAATGCAGGAACGAATGCCCCCATCGGAGACAGGGGGCATATCGTTTCCTTTGTTGATTATTATACACAAAACGGGAATCACCAGCTAATCGGCGGGTTGATGTATGGCCTGGATCTCAGCCAGTATGATAACGAGGAACCGGCTGCGTCTATCTACTTCGGCAGTTTTGTACGGTGGGGATATGCAATCATCCCGGTTGTACGACTGGAAATGGATCATATCAGTATCGGAGTAAGTTATGATGTCAATACCTCATCCCTGAATGTGGCTTCCAATTGGCGGGGAGGACTGGAACTGACCGCAGCATATAAGGGCTTTCTCAAAATACGTAATTCCACCATCGACCGGTTAAGATGTACGAGGTTTTAGAGCAGTCTTTGGTCTTTGTCAATTGGTCTTCAGACCTGATGGTATTACCAAAGACAAAAGACCAATAACCTATCTTC
>CAZAOR010000181.1:0-7403 GCA_964486805.1 uncultured Sediminibacterium sp.
CCATGTTTTGCCAAATGTCCATTCCGTCCTTTTGAACAATGTTATCTGGTGTTTACCGGCAGGTAAGCCTGCAGCAAGCGTGTATATTTTTTTTGCAGCATCGGGATGCATATCCGGCTGTAACGCTCCATCAATGATTACTTTATAATAATTCTGTCCCTTTTCATCCCGTAATTCGGCTTTGAGGCCGGTCCCGGTAATATTCAGGACTACGGCATTCCCCGGCCAGCTTAAAGCTATTGAGTCCGGATGCAACTGCACCCGCCCCATATAATGAATACGTGGATCATTGCATTTTACCGGGGTTTGCGCCTGGCTAAAGACCAAGCAAAGCACATGCAATATTACCAGTAATAACTTTTGCACCATAATATCAGTACGATGGTTTTCTCTTTACCAAACGCATTGCACGTATTTTATCGATAGTGCCTGAATTTTGCTTAACTGCGAATTACCTGCCTGCAGTTCCTCAATTCTGTCAGCATTTAACTGATCGCCGGTTCGCATTTTAGCAAATGACAGCTTATATCTTGATCGCCCATTCATTGTGCATAGCGCGACCAAGGAGTGCGTTTGCTTCTGCATTATCAGTAAGCTCTTTTTTGGGATCCCAGTGGAATGACTGGCCTGTGCGATATGCGATATTGGCAAGATTGCAGACGCTGGCAGTACGATGCCCTGTCTCCACATCACAGATCGGCGGCTTACGCGTTTGCATGGCCTGCAGGAAGTCCTTGTAGTGGTTATCACTGAAATACACTCTTTTTTCGCCCGATCCAAACGCATGGGTTTTTAATGATTCGGGGCTGGTCTCCAGTTTGCCGCGCTGAATTTTGATCTCTCCTTTGGTACCAATAAAATGAATGGCATTGTTCCATTCCCATTTTTCATGGGTCATGACGGTACCATTGGCATACCGGAATGTGAGGTTCTGGTATTCGCCTCCCGGGGCATGTATTTCTACCGGACCGCTGTGATCCATATCCAGGGCCCATTGCACGATATCAAACATGTGCGCGCCCCAGTCAGTCACACCCCCACCACCAAATTCCCGGTATTTACGCCAGTCGGGAAAAACATCTTTTGAAGTAGGCGGCGCCAGTTCGGCATTGAATACAGCCGGATCGTTAGGTCCCAGCCATTTTGTCCAGTCAAGACCCTCCGGTATCGGTTCGGCCGCAAGTGTATATGGTACCGGGGGTGGGCCTACATTCACTTTTACATTTGTTATATCTCCTATATACCCATTACGCACCAATTCAACTGCCTGCCGGAATTCAGGCCAGGAGCGCTGCATACTGCCTGTCTGGAATACCCGGTGATTTTTTCTGATCGCATTGACCATGGCCCTGCCTTCTTTAATAGTAAGGGCCATGGGTTTCTCGCAATACACATCCTTGCCTGCTTCGGCAGCGCGGACAGCAGCGGCAGCATGCCAGTGATCAGGTAATGCGATCACCACCGCATCCAGGTCTTTCCGTTGCAGTAATTCCCGCATATCATTGTAAAGGGGTATTTCACTGTAGGAACCCATTGCTGGTGTTTTATCACAAAGCATTTTCACTTTATCCTGGAACAACTGTGCTTTGGCATGGTAAACCTCACTCATTGCTACGATACGGATGGCTTCTGTTTTAAGGAAGTACTCCGATAAGGTTCTCCCCTGTTTGCCGGTTCCAATAAATCCCAATGCGGTGCGGTCACTGGGAGGGATATACAATGTTCCATCCGGTTTTTTACCGCCTAAAACAAAGCGGGGAAGGATCATAAATGCAGTCATCGCCTTGGCAGTCTGCCCTACAAACTGTCTTCTGTTAAGCGCCTGTTTAGGGGTGTTTTTCATCATGGCAAAAATTGATGGGTAAAAGTTACGGGTTTTTATCCGACATGGAAAATGGCTGATCTGCTGGTGTGATACCTCTTGTTTTTACAGGCTGTTCCTGCATCTGAAAACGCAGGTTGCCGCCTTTTCGAATGGTAGCATGCAAAAGATAATTCCGGGTATAGCGGGATCCATTGAGCCAGCAGTCCCCGATATAAGATCGGCCGTTCTCATTTCCGGGCGCTTCTATCAGAAAAGTCTTTCCATTATCCAGGTGCAGTCGTATTTGCCTGAACAGGGGGGAGCCGATCACGTACTGTCCCGACCCCGGGCAAACCGGATAAAAACCCAGGGCACTGAATACATACCAGGCACTGGTCTGGCCATTATCTTCATCCCCACAATAACCATCCGGTGTTGCCCGGTACAGTTGCTGCATCGCCTCACGCACATGCCGCTGTGTTTTCCAGGGCGTCCCACAGTAATCATATAAGTATAGCATGTGTTGAATTGGCTGGTTTCCATGCGCATATTGTCCCATATCCATCACTTGCATTTCACGCATTTCATGGATCACTTTTCCATAGCCCGAGCTGTCGAACAGAGGTGGCTGGTTGAATACACTGTCCAGCATAGACTCCAAGCGTTGATCGCCGCCCATCAGTTTTTTCAGTCCGGCAATATCATGGAATACAGACCAGGTATAATGCCAGGCGTTCCCTTCCACAAACTCCCGGCCCCAGCGCAAGGGCTTGAAATCCGGATCGAAACGCCCGTCAGACAGGCGTGCATGCATCAGTAAATGCGAGTTGTCGAAGAGCCTGCGATAATTTCCTGCACGCTGCCAATAAATTTCCGTTTCTGCAGCCGGTTTGCGGAGCGCCTGCCCGATTTCAGCGAGGCAGTAATCGTCATAGGCATATTCCAGACTTCTTGCCACGCTTCCGCTGATACCGGCATCGGAGGGAATAAAGCCAAGACGGTTATACCATTCCCATCCTATTCTGCCGACCGCATTAACAGGGCCTACGGCACTTGTATTTTTTTGGATGGCCTGATACAGGGTTTCAATATCGTAGCCCCGGATACCTTTCAGATAAGCGTCTGCAATGACAGCAGCGGAATTGCTTCCAATCATGCTGTTCCGGTAACCGGGACTGGCCCATTCCGGCAGCCAACCACCTTCCCGCACTGTGTTCACCAACCCTTCCATGATGTGTTGATCCACATCCGCATATAGTAGCGTCAGGAAAGGAAACAATGCCCGGAATGTATCCCAGAAACCCGTATCGGTATACAGGTAACCTGTTTCAAGCTTCCCGTTATAGGGGCTGTAATGCAGCAGGGTACCGTCTTTTGCCTGTTCATATAAACTCCGGGGGAAAAGCAGCATCCGGTACAGGCAGGAATAAAAAGTACGGATCTGCTCCGGATCATTCCCTGTTACCTCCACACGCGACAGTGCTTCATGCCAAGCTTTTTTTCCCGCTGCTTGGATGTGCGCAAAATCCTTGTCCTGCAATTCCGCCTGCAGATTCTCCGCTGCCTGTTCCGGGGAAATGAAAGAAGAAGCCATTCGCCACTCTACCACTTCCCCCCGATTGGTGGCGAAGCCTACCACTATTTGGGCATGATTGCAGGTTATAGCTTTTTCGCCGGGTAACGGTATGGTATCATTGAGCAGGGTATACCATTGAAATGGTTTGCTGCACCGGATAATAAAGTAATTGCGAAAATTCTTCGGAACCCCTCCCCGGTTGCGGGTAGTATACCCCACAATCGTATTCGTTTCAGGGATCACCCGGATATAGGAGCCCTTGTCAAAAGCATCCACCAGCAGGCTGGCGCTATCTGCTTGCGGATAGGTGCAGCGGAGGATGGCGGCCCTTTGTGTGGGCACAATCTCAGCCCTTACGGCATAATCTGCGAGGTATACACTATAATAATAAGGCTTGGCGGTTTCCGCCTTATGGGAAAACCAGGAGCCCCTTGATTCCAGGCTATACTTCAGATGCCCGGTCATTGGCAGCACGGAGAATTGTCCATAATCGCCGATCCAGGGTGAAGGCTGATGGGTTTGTTTGATACCATAAATCTTATCTGCCGTATACTGGTATTGCCATCCATTGGCATTTACCGGGTTGGTTTGTGCTGTCCAGCCATTCATGCCCCAGGGCAGCCGGATATCGGGATAGGTATTTCCGGAAGAGAAACTATATTTTGAATCGGTTCCCATCAGTGGGTTGACCCATTCTTCCGGCTCAAATACTTTCTTTTGGCCGGTCCCTGCAGCCTGCAGACATAGAAAAAAGACCAGTAGCATGTATCGTGTTGGCAGCATGGCTTAATTATTAAGAGACCGGGGTGCCATGCGGACCGGATTGACAGATTCGGTATAGTGTATATCATGTTTGCCTGCTGAAAGTTCACCCAATAAATACCTGCCTCCTGACAAATGCACGCTGACCGGTTTTCCATCCAGCCATACAGGTTGGGTAGCATCCAGTTCAGGAATTTCGAAGCTGGCCTGTGTATTTCCGGGCAGGGTCACTTGCATACGCACCTCCCCTGCAGTCTTTGTCCAGCCAAGTTCAATCGCTCCCTGCGGTGTCGGGGTCCTGAGCCGGGCATAGCTAAGTCCGTTGGTATATGGCCGGATCCTGCAGCTGGCATAACCGGGTGTCAGGGGTTGTACCCCCATCAGGTTTCTTGGAATAATATTGGCCGGTGCTGTTCCCCAGGCATGATTCCAGTCAAGATTGGGTTTATAAGGCAGGTCCCAAGCTTCCATGGTTAAAGTAGACCCTACCCGCAGCATATTGTACCAGCTTCGTTGTGCGGTAGATGCCATCAGTTGTAAAGCATAATCTGCTTCTCCTGCGTCATACAGGGCCTGCAACAAAAATTCAGCGCCATATACACTACAAGCCATTCCACGACTTTTGATGTAGTTGGTTACCATTTGCCGCCGTGATTCCGGTATCAGCCCGAATGCCAGAGCAAACATATTGCTATGCAGCGAGCAATGCCGGGTGGTATCTCCGTCACGGACCAATCCCCGCAAGGAATCCGTAAAAACCTGCTGGTAGGCATGGTAGACCTTCTCCCTTTCTGTTCCGTATTGTTTCGCATCGGAAGATTTCCCGAGAACAGTGGCGATTTTTTGCATCAGCCCAAGGCAATGATAATAATAGGCATTCACTACGGCGTTATAAGTACAATACACAAACCCGTCTGTTTCACCCCCATATTCCTTTTCGGGGCCGATATAACTGCCGCGTTGCGGCCAGTCTACATTATCCTTTAACCCGCGTTTGCCGTCAAATATTTTATCGATATGAATAGCATGCAGGAATGCATCGGTTTGTTTACCGGTGCGTGTGCTGATGAGCCCGTTATTCCCAGCCAGGGGCATCAGTATTTTTTTTTGTAATTCCGGATAAAACTCCCGGATATAAATATCGTCCCCGGTGTACAGGTAATCATTCCAGGCCAACAACACATTTTGCAAGCTCCATTCTGTAGGCCAGGTAGGGTGATAGATCAGGAATGCCATGGTACGCCTGGCCATGGTATATTCTGCATCCACAGAATAATGGGATAATTGATTAATAAGTGCATCTGCTTCATAGGGTAATCTTTCGCGGTCGCCGTCTACATAGTAGCCGGTGAAGCTGGTTGCCTTAACGGTGTATTTACAGAGATCCCAAACCTGGTTCAGCACCGGGTTACTGGAAGTAAAAGAAGCCGCCTGTTCATTGAAAGCATAATGAATCGCTTTCCTGCGTAAATCCCCGGCTGCCAATATTCCTTTGAAATGGGTAATACGCAGGTAGCGGAAGGGGTATACTTCTCCGATAGTGGCTGGCATCCGGGCTGGGTTCCTGCTATTCCGTTTTTCATTTTCGGGCCAGATCACGGTGATTATCTGATCTCCTTTTTTTACCAGGATACCCTGTCGCGTATAGCGGATATTGCCTTTTTGTGTACGAAGCATGCCGGGAGCATCTGTTGCTTCCGCCACTTCGATCCAGATACTATCAGTGACCGGACTGTTGAGGTGCAACTGTACCTGCGCAAAAGCATCTTTCCCGAAATCTGCAAAGAAAGTATCCGCAGCCATCTGCCTGAACTGTACCGGGTTTTGCCATTCCGCATACAGGGGATAATGCGCATACCTTTCATTGGCACTGGTATCTGAGAGATAAAAGGCCTGGATATCGGAGAACGCGGTGGCATGATTGCTGGCATCCCAAACCTGCACACGCCAGTAATAGATCTTTTCGGGATGTAAGGAGGGGCCGTTGTATCGAATGGTGTTTGTGTGTCCGAGTTTTTTTCCCGGATCCCAAATATCCGGATGACCGCTCGTGAGCAAGGTGCTTTCAGATGCTAGCTGTATCCGGTAAGCATATTGTTTTTTGATAGCCGTGTCCAGTTCCCAGTGCATCAGGGGGTGGCGGTTATACAGGGCGGCATACTGGTAAGTGCCGGGGGCACGGACTGCTGCTGCCAATGCCACACCTGACAAGATGCCTGATTGTGAAACCCGGTCGGGATGCAGCAGCCAGTCGGTGCGCAGGTTGAGCGGCGCCGGCAATGATTGTGCAAAGCTCAGGGAATGCAGGAACCCGAAGATCCATACCAGACAGGCATGATACCCTTTTCGGGGTTTGTTGCTGATGCAGGAGTTTCGCTTTTGTAACATAAATAGGGATGCAATACAACCGAAATGAACGATGAAAAGTACCGCTAATTTTATTTTAGCCTTGTTGGTTCCCAAAAAAGGTCAGCGGGCACTCACTCCCGCCGACCAACCTTAAAACTGCCTGAATGTATAAGGATCATTGCAACTCCCTGATCTTGATATTCCGGAAGAAAACAGAATTGCCATGATCCTGTAACAGGATGGGGCCTTTTTCAGCAAGTCCGAAAAAAGCTTTGTCTTTTGCAAACTTGCTGTGTGCCACCAGTACTTTGAAAATACCGCTGCCCCGCACATATTCTACCACTTTAAACCCATTCAACCAATGCTGAACCAGGTTATTGGGATACACAATGATTTTACCCTGGTTCCATTCGCCGATTTTTTTCCGGAACCGGGGTTCCGGTTTATCAGAAGGGATCAGGTCATACAGACTTGCCAATGTGCGGTTACCTTCTGTACCCAGTTTGGCATCAGGATGTCGTTCATCATCCAGTACCTGGTATTCAAGTCCCAGCCCGGCCCGCGGGGAGGAAGCCAATTCCGATACGAAATATTTGACACCGGAATTGGCACCTTCGGTCAATTTGAATTCAAAATCCAGTTCAAAGGCTTTGTAGTCTTTCATGGTCAGGAGATCGCCAAACTTTTGACTGCTTTCATCATGGGGTTTGATATGCAGGGCACCGTCGACTACTTCCCATCCATCCGGAGGCGGTACTTTTTGCAATACAGCCCGCCAGCCGCTCAGGTCCTTTCCATTGAAGAGTAACTGAAAGCCCTGGGCTTTTTCCTGGGGGGATAGATTGTTCAGGGTATAATTCACCACTGGTGTTCGCAAATCAAGCGGGCGGGGTTGCATCGCTGAGCCGGTTT
>CAZAOR010000182.1:0-2885 GCA_964486805.1 uncultured Sediminibacterium sp.
AGAAACTACCGGTAACCCTGGTTTTCTCCTCGATAGGCTACAAGGATAAGGAAGTGACTGTGCATGGTATCCAACCCATAGAAGTACTGTTGGATGTTACGTATACCCTTGGAAATGAGGTAGTGGTGGCTGCTTCACGGGTACCTGAACGCATCCTGGAATCTCCTGTATCCATTGAGCGGTTCGGTGCAAGTGCCATCCGGAATACACCGGCTGCCAATTATTATGATATGATCACCAACCTGAAAGGGGTGGATGTGGTGTCTGCCAGCCTTACCTTTCGCAGTATCGGTACCCGGGGCTTTAACAGCAGCGGTAACGTACGCTTGAACCAATTGGTGGACGGGATGGATAACCAGGCGCCAGGCCTGAACTTCGCAGTGGGCGGCATTGTAGGCCCCACCGAATTGGATGTGGAAAGCGTTGAATTGTTGCCTGGCGCCTCTTCTGCGCTTTATGGCTCCGGCGGCATGAATGGTACAGTGATCATTAACAGCAAAAGTCCCTTCAAATACCAGGGATTCAGTTTCCAGGTAAAGCAGGGATTCAAGGATGTAGATAATTACCAGCGTAACATGTCGCCTTATTTCGACTGGAGTATGCGCTGGGGGCATAAGGTTTCCGAAAAATTCGCTTTCAAAGTCGGAGCACAGTTTATCCAGGCCCAGGACTGGCTGGCTAACCAGACAGATAATTATTCCCGCACTACCGGCACGCCGAACGGACAAGTAGTTGGGGGAAACAGGAATACCGACCCCAACTATGACGGGGTGAATGTATACGGGGATGAGACGAATACCAATCTCCAGTCAGCATTTGCTGGCGTTATTGCCAGTACGCCCTATCTTGGGGTGATCCCGGCGGGCGCTTTTCCCGGTATTTCTACACCCGTTCCGATTCCTTCCTCTATTCTCAGTTCATTTGCGTCAGCCCCATTGTATGTTTCAAGAACGGGGTATGATGAAAAAAATGTCATTGACCCGAATACCGTGAATGTAAAACTCAATGGCGGCCTCTACTATAAGCTGAATGACCGGACAGAAGCCTCTTTTGTATTTAACTGGGGAACCGGCAACAGCGTTTATACGGGTAGTGACCGTTACTCACTCAAAGATTTCAAGATCGGGCAGTATAAACTGGAATTGAAAAATAAGAACTGGTTTTTGCGTGCCTATACGACCCATGAAAATTCCGGCAGTTCGTTCAATGCCACGATTACCACCCGCCTGTTCAATGAAGCATGGGCTCCCAGTGCTACGGTATGGTATCCCAATTTTGTGGGTGCGGTCGTAGGCAGCAGCACAAGCGGCGCAGTTGGTACCTATGTCCAGGCGCTTGGAGCGGCTTATGCAGCAGGACTCAGTGCCGGAATGACACCGGCGGCTGCCCTGGCAGCAGCCCAGGCATCTGCACCCGGTGCAGTATCATCCAACCAACTGGCACTGCTGAATGCGGCCCGAAATGCCGCAGACCAGGGAAGGCCTACCGGGAATATCGGCCTGAACCCCATATTCCAGAAAATCGCGGGTACGCCGATCTCACAGGGGGGCGGCTTATTCCTGGATCGTTCCCGCTTGAATGTATTTGAAGGACAATATAATTTTACTGACGCACTCAACCTGGGCAAAACCGGTACGGAACTGATTGCCGGGGCCAGTAATCGCCAGTATGTGCTGAACTCACAGGGTACCCTGTTTGCTGATACGGCAGGGAATATCAAGATCAATGAAGTAGGGGCTTATGTACAGTTATCGCAAAAACTGCTGAACGATGTATTGAAACTCACAGTTTCCGGCCGGTACGATAAAAACACAAATTTTAAAGGCAGGTTCACTCCCCGTGCTGCTGCCGTGATCAAATTGGCACAGAATCATAACCTGCGGATTTCATACCAGACCGCTTATCGTTTCCCCACCACCCAGAACCAATGGATCAATCTCCTGGTAGGTGGCGGCACCCGTTTGATGGGTGGCCTGCCGCAGCTCAGGGACTACTACCATTTCAGTACCAATCCCGCTTATACAGTCGCCAGCGTTATGGCTTTTGGCGCCAGCGCCCAGGCAGGAGCGCCCAACCCTGCGCTCTTACAACAGCAGCAGTTCGGCGAATTCAAACCCGAATCCAGCCAGTCATTTGAAGTAGGGTATAAGGGCCAGGTTTCCGATAGGCTGCTGATCGATGTGTATGCCTATTGGGCAAAGTACAAAGACTTCCTTGGAAGCGTGGCTGTTATACAGGCCAAAACCCCACCCAGTTCCCCGGCGGGGTTGGCTGACCTCTTAGATGCCAATAAAAGCATTGTTTACAGCATTTCGGTGAATACACCGGGGGATGTGAAAACAAACGGATGGGGCGCTTCGGTGGAATACCTCTTAGGTAAAAACTATTCTGTTTCGGGCAATCTTTATTCTGATATGATCGGTGATCTGCCTGCCGGTTTCGTTTCTTATTTCAATACCCCTAAATACCGGGCCAATATCATATTCGGCAACAGCGGGTTCGGAAAGAAAAACCGACTTGCTTTCAATGCGGTATTCCGCTGGACGGATGCTTTCTTCTATGAAGGCTTCTTTGGCAGCGGACAGATTCCTGCTTACAAAACCGTGGATGCCATGGTGAGCTACAAGTTCCCGGAGACAAAATCACTGGTGAAAATAGGCGCTACCAACCTGTTCAACAAATATTACCGCACCGGCTGGGGTAACCCGCAGATCGGCGGCCTGTACTATATCAGCTATGGCTGGAATGTATTTTGATGTTACAATAGTGTTCCCGGTATCCCTCCCGCTTGCCGGGAGGGATTTTTTTTGGGGAGAACGGGAGGGCAGCCTGTTGACCGTTTTTTGGGATTGTACTCGATAAACTTCTATTTTTGCTGCTCATTA
>CAZAOR010000183.1:0-3096 GCA_964486805.1 uncultured Sediminibacterium sp.
GGAAGAAGCACTGAACAGGAAAAATGAGGAATTGAATGCCCTCACAGCTTATTTGCGCATGGTTCGGGAAGAAGAACGTAAAAATATGGCCAGGGATGTGCATGATCATCTGGGGCAACTGGCTTCTGCCTTGCAAATAAATATTGACTGGCTGGCCATGAAAATAGCTGAGCCGGATGAAAGAATGCAGTTCCGATTGGATCACTCCAAAAAAACAATTACCCTCCTGATCACAACGATCCGGAAAATCGCAACGAGTTTGCGGCCAAGCGTATTGGATGATTTTGGGCTGAATGAATCACTTAAATGGCAGTGCCGGGAGTTTGAGAACCTGACCGGTATTCCATGCCTCTTTAGCACAAATCTGGATGATACCGGCCTTCTTCCGCAATCCAAGACAGAGATATTCCGTATGGTGCAGGAATCCATGACCAATATTACCCGTTATGCGCAAGCCACCGAAACATCCGTAACCGTGACAGATAAGGGCAATGAGATTCAAATCGCCGTTACAGACAATGGCATTGGTTTTGACACCAATGTCACCAAAAAAACTTTAGGACTATTGGGTTTGCGGGAACGTGCCCTATCTTTACAGGGAATAATGAATATCCGGAGTGAACCGGGGAAAGGTACCAGGGTATCCATTGTTTTACCAAAATCCAGGCAATATGAGAATCCTGCTGGCTGATGATCATACGATTGTTCGGGAAGGCATCAAAATTATCCTGACTGAAGCTTATCCAGATGCAGAGATAATAGATGTGGCAGATTCCATTGATCTGATGAAGAAGGTATATAAGGGAAAATGGGATATTATACTCTGTGATATTTCTATGCCGCCCGGGGATTCCGGATTGGAATCCATCAAGCAAATTAAAGAACATGCTCCCAAAACACCGGTTCTGATTCTCAGTATGCATGCACCGGACCAGTATGCTGTTCGGGCCATCAAAGCTGGCGCTATGGGCTACCTGACGAAAGGAACCGCTACAATGGAGCTGGTAAAAGCAGTCGAACAGGTTCTTTCGGGGAAAAAATACCTGAGTCCTGAGGTAGCGGATATTTTAGCCAATGCATTTGAATCGCAACAATCAAACCCCATCGATCAATTGAGTGACCGGGAATTTGAGGTATTTAAATTGCTCGCTTCCGGTCAGTCGGTTTCCCAGATCGCCAAGCAATTAATGTTATCCAATAATACGGTGAGTACATTCCGGAACAGGATCTTTGAGAAACTGGAATTGCGCAACAACCTTGAACTGATCAAATTTGCAATTGACCGGCAACTGATCTGAATACCTCTGCGTTAAAGTCTTCGTTATTATTTATTTTTGCATTCAAATACCCCCCCATGCTCCTAAATTCTCCCATTCCGGCCAATGAGGCAGACCGCGTAACGAAACTGGTTGATTATGACCTGGATTACTCCGATCTGCAGGCAAACTTTCGGGATCTGACCAAGCTGGCGGCTAAAATTGCCGGCACCGAGGTGTCCCTGATCAATCTTATTGACAGTTTCACGCAGTGGTCTGTTGCCCAGCACGGCCTGCCCATCGAGCAAATGCCGCGGGAGGACTCCGTATGCCAATACACCATCATGGGGGAGGATAGCTTTGAAGTGCCGGATCTGAGCACTGATGAACGGTTTAAGGACAAGGCTTATGTGACGCATGCACCTAAGCTGCGCTACTATTTTGGGGTGCCGATCCGGTCTTCTGATGGGTTGGCCCTGGGGGCTCTCTGTGTCATGGACAAAGTGGGGAAAGAAATCAGCCCGGAAAAAGTTGAAATGCTAAAGATCATCGCTGAAGAGGTGGTGAACCGCTTTAATGCGATCCGGGTCATCAAGAAATTGCGCTCATCAGTGCAGGAAGCGCATGATACCCGCAGAAAAGTGGCACATGATATACGGGGTCCATTGGGCGGGATCATTAACCTGGCACAACTGATCAGTATGCAGGGGGAGCAGAATAAAATGGATGAAGTGCTGGAGTTTATCAAACTGATTCAACGCAGCAGTTCCTCCCTGCTGGAACTGGCAGATGAGATTTTGTCGGCTGAGAAGAAAGCGGCCATGCCCACAGATATGCCGCGTGATGTACAGGATCATGAATTAAACCTGGTTTCCTTTAAAGAAAAACTGGAAAGATTATACTTGCCGCAAGCCCTGCAGAAAAAAATCGAATTCACGGTCACTACTTCCCAACAATCCGAATACCAGCCATTTTATAAAAACAAACTCCTGCAAATCGCTGGGAACCTGATATCCAATGCCATTAAATTCACACCGGAAAAAGGAAAGGTTTCGGTGATGCTGGACCTGGTGCCTGCCGGTAAGGACTTCAAACTCCTCATCCGGATTACCGATACGGGTATTGGTATGACACAGGAACAGGTAGACAATATCCTGGCGGGTCAGGCGGTATTGAGCAACGGTACCCAGGGTGAAATTGGTTATGGATTCGGGCTTTCCCTTGTAAAACACCTGATTGATAGCCTCAACGGGGTCTTATCCATTGATTCACAGCCCGGTATGGGTACCCGCTTTGAAGTATCCCTTCCGCAGAAAAAAATATAAATCCCCGGATCTCGTATTTCTTGCAGCTATTTTGTAGTGTTTTTGAAGGCAAATGTCATCAATAATTCAGTTTTTCCGTTGAAAAAACGGCAAAGCCTATCGTCATTTATCATGTTCCTTCCTTCAAGGACGTGACAATATCCCCGGCTCCTTTTTTACGGTTTCTTTTCTCTAACCATGACGCGTATGCGGTCATTTTTTTGGCAACGCGTTTTGCTTTTCTGTGACCATTTTTCCTGCATAATTCGATGCTGCTTTCAATAGTTCTGCTATTTTCTGAGAGTCAGTTCCAGTGTCACTTTGTATCAGAATTTGATGTACCCGTTTTTAAAATTCTGATGTATGAAAACGCTGATCACCCTGAAAGAAATCATCCCCGGAATCCCCGGAAGATTCAGTTGGTATTTGACAGCCGGATGGTTGTTACTTGCCTCCTGCAGTAAAATGGCCGATACACCAGCCCGCAATATCCCGGCCAGTGTCAGCATCCAGTCAGTACAGGCAAGTGCTTCTGC
>CAZAOR010000184.1:0-3613 GCA_964486805.1 uncultured Sediminibacterium sp.
TGGCCGTATTCAGCGCGATCCGGTACAGCCAGGTAGAAAACTTGGCATCACCCCGGAACTGCGGATAAGCTTTCCAGGCCTGTAAAGTGATTTCCTGGAAAAGGTCTTCCCGGTCGGCATGCTGCTCCATGTAAAGATTACAGACCTTGTGCACGATCCGCTGATTCTCCTGCATCCGGTGTACAAATTCCTTTTCCAGCAACATGTACCTAAGTTAGAAGTTTAGCGGGGTCACCGTATACCCTTTTTTCCGCAGTAAGCTGATCACGCCTTCCGAACCGCCCAGATGCCCCGCGCCAACGGCAAAAAAACAGGAAGCCTCCCGCATCGCTTTTTCCATCACGGGTATCCAGGTCCTGTTTCTTTCATCTAACAGGGCATTTTCAAAATCATGATCCAGTCCGTTCGACTGCATATACCGATAAAGACTGTCAATATTTCTCTGCAGGTAAACTTTGGTGAGCGCTTCCTGTTCCAGTCGCACACTGTCAAAACGCAGAATGGAGCGGGTCAGCGATTGTATCTGTGAATCCAACGGTATTTTATCAACTGCCGCTAACTGGTCTTCAGCCGATTCCAGTCCCATGATACTATCCCCATTGGCTTTGGCAATCTCCACGAAAGCTGATTCCGGTTGTATGACTTCCGCACAACTGATGGCTTTTGTCATCAGCAGACTCAGAGGTAAAAATGGTTTAAAACGATTCATGGCACTAAATGGGAACCCGGTGATACGTTGGAAAACCACCGATACCGAGTCGCGTTCTTTTGCGGGAATAAGGGCAGAGAGGGTAGTGTCTTTCAGCATCATTTTCCCCATGAGCCGCAACTGTAAACTGGGATCATCCATTTTCAGTTCCCCATAAAACCGGGCTGCTGCTTGCAGCTTATGCTTCAGGGTATCAGAAACTGCAAAATCCTTTTGGCAAATCAGGTGAAAGGTCCCGAATAACCAAGAGGGCTTTGTCATGCCAGGACCTTCAATCTGCCAGAGCAGGGAGGAAGCCGGGTAGGTTTGTGCCATGGCACCGGTGCAAACCAGGATACCCAGGCAGGTGATCATCCATCTACGCATACAAGTATTTGTTTTATCTGTCGCTGTTTTACTGCAAATATTACGCTGTAAACCTAAAAACCCCGTGTGGAAACACGGGGCGTAAACCAAAACCAACTGCTTATGAAACAGTAAGCTATAATTAGTTAACAGCGATTTGCTTGGGCTCAGCTACTACTTCCGCTTTTTTGGGAAGCAATACTTTCAGCACGCCGTTTTCATATTTTGCCTGGATACCGGCGATATTCACCTTGTCGTCCAGTGAAAAACTGCGTTTGAAACTTTGAAAAGAAAACTCTTTCCGGATGGTTTTGTATTCCTTCACTTCCTGTGATTCTTTCTTTTCAAAACTTACGGTAAGCATACCATTTTCCATACTTACCTGGAAGTCTTCTTTGTTACGGCCTGGTGCGCTCAGCTCCAGGTGATAAGCGTCTTTGGTTTCATGGATGTTCACCGGAACATGGGCACCGGCATAAAATTCCCGGTTAACATTGGCGGGAAACTGTGCAAACAGTTCGTCAAAAAAACTGTTGAATGCATGGGCGGGATGTTTAACGAGTGTCATGGCTATTTTAATTTTTTAAGTTGAATAATTGCTGTTCGTCATTCAAATGCTGTACCACCCGCGAAAAACCGGTTTTTCCGGTACAATTTGACCTGAATAATTTTTATGATATGACTAAATGTCATTTTTCAGATAAAAACAATGTCAATATGTCTTTATTTGTTCATTTTCAATGTTTCAACTTTTCATGTAATTTTGCCTGCTAAATCAAGTTTATGTATCCGGAAGAGATCGTATTACCCATGAAGGCGGAGTTGACCGAGGAAGGATTTGAGGAGATGCTGACACCTGAAGAGGTGGACGCCACACTCAGTCAACCCGGTACCACGCTTGTTGTTATTAATTCAGTTTGTGGTTGCGCAGCGGGCAGTTGTCGTCCCGGAGTGGTGATGGCTGTACAGAATGCGGCCCGCCGTCCTGACCGGCTGACCACCAGTTTTGCGGGTTTTGATACGGAAGCGGTAAAACAGGTCCGGTCGCACTTATTACCTTATCCGCCTTCTTCCCCGGCTATCGCTTTATTCAAAGACGGTAAGCTGGTGAATATGGTAGAAAGACACCAGATTGAAGGCCGCCCTGCGCAGGTGATTGCACAGCACCTGATTTCCGTTTTTAATGAGTACTGCAATTGATTTTTATGTAGCTTTGTTATAGATGGGTTAGTAAGTACAGGCTCCACCAACGTGGGGCCTTACTTTTGCCGCCGGTGAAAGCTATGCAGGCAGATATCAGTATTTCTGATTATCATTGCAGCATATTGCGAATCGCATTTATTCTCCCAGTACATGTATCCAAACCTGTATTTTGTTTTTAAGGACCTATTTGGCATCGATCTGCCCGGCCTGAAACTGATCAATTCGTTCGGTTTTTTTGTAGCGCTTGCTTTTATCCTGGCAGCCTGGGTACTCACGCTGGAACTCAAGCGCAAACAGCGGCAGGGTTTGTTTAAATATACCGAGGAATCCATTGTGATCGGCGCACCGGCCGGGTTCCGGGAATTGCTGCTGAACTTCGGCATGGGTTTTATTTTCGGATACAAAATCATCGGTGCCTTCCTGGTGCCGGATGCACTCAATAATCCACAGGATTTTATTTTGTCGGCCCGGGGCAGTGTGCCCGTGGGTTTGCTGGTAGGCCTGCTCTTCGGGGCTTTGAAGTGGTGGGAAAAACATCGCCAGCGGCTGGATAAGCCGGAAACCCGCACCATCCGGATCTGGCCGCATGACCGGGTAGGAGATATGGTGATCTATGCTGCGCTTTTCGGTTTTATCGGCGCCAAAGTGTTCAATAGCCTGGAAACCTGGGATGATTTTATCAAGGACCCGGTAGGATCCCTGGTATCCTTCAGCGGACTTACTTTTTACGGCGGATTGATCTGTGCGGGGATCGCCATTATCCTGTATGCCCGCAAACATAAAATCGGCATCTGGCATCTCTGTGATGCTATGTCGCCCGCGCTCATGCTGGCCTATGGTATTGGGCGGATCGGCTGTCATGTCAGCGGCGATGGGGATTGGGGCATCGTGAATACCCACGCCAAACCTTTTTCCTGGCTGCCTGATTGGCTTTGGGCCTACCGTTACCCGCATAATGTGATCGGGGATGGAATTCCCATCAGCGGTTGTACCGGACCCTACTGCAATCAACTGGCTTTACCCGTTTACCCGACTCCTTTTTATGAAATGATTGCCTGCCTGCTGCTGTTTGTTGCACTCTGGCTGATCAGGAAGAAAATAAAAGTACCCGGTCAGCTTTTCGGTATCTACCTGGTATTTAATGGTATTGAACGTTTTCTGATCGAGACCATTCGGGTTAATACCCGGTACATGTTCCTGCCTTTTCACCCCACACAGGCAGAAATCATCTCTGTTTTGCTCGTTATCAGCGGCGGCCTGCTTTTCTGGCGAGCCCCCCGTCTGGCTGCCCGACCATAACAACTGTTCCGCAAAATCGTATTGTTCTGATTAATAATCAATTAATTAGAATCATTC
>CAZAOR010000185.1:0-4107 GCA_964486805.1 uncultured Sediminibacterium sp.
CAATTCAACGTAATTGCCTGATTGTTGTAAGGTGCTTGCGACCAGGCTCTTGCTGACATTAGTACAATATATTATGAATGCGCTATGCTGATGAAATCAGCTGGCGATTCGCATTCGAGGATGGTATCATAACAGATGCCATCAGACCTGGGCACAGGTTTGGGTGAATATTCAAAGCGGCTCAACCTATGCAGGTAGCGCACTTGTTTTCAGTGCTGCTGCACTTATTGCAGATAGTAAAGTATTCTTTTGAAGAACAGGGATTTCAGGTATTTCTGACTAATTTCAACCGCACTATGTATGCCGCTGTATCACCTGTTCGTTTTTTGCGGGTTACCGGGATTATTCAGGAAACCGGGCTGGTGAAAACATTTGTTCTGCAACCGGTAGATGGGAATCGTATAGATTACCGGCCCGGGCAATTTCTGACCCTGGTTTTTCATGGGAGAAACGGTCAGGAAGAAAGACGGAGCTATTCCATCTCCTCTCTGCCATTTGATCAATCATCACTGACTATTACAGTCAAGCGGGTTCCCAACGGTACCTGGTCGAGGATCCTGATCGACCACACCCGGGTAGGGGATATCCTGGAAACGATCGGTGCATCGGGTTTTTTTACTTTGCCGGAGGATCTATCTGGATACCGGCAACTCTGGTTTTTTGCTGCGGGCAGCGGCATCAGTCCCATACTTCCATTAATCCGGTATGCCTTGCATACCGCACCTACGACAAGGATTTTGCTTGTTTACAGTAATCGTACGCCATCCGATACTATTTTCTTGCAGCAAATAAGGGAACTGGAAAATACCATGCCGGACCGTTTTGCTGTAGAATGGTTATTCAGTGGGGGGGATGGCCCCGGGCAGCGGCGACTGAGTGCTGCATTCCTTCAGCAATTGTGGAGCGGGCAGATGGAGGAGCCTGGCCGTGTATATTGCTTTTTGTGTGGACCGTTTGAATATATGCGGACGATCACTATTGTTTTGCTGGCACAGGGTTTGCCAGCCTCGCATATCCGCAAAGAGCAGTTTGTTATCGGCGAAACGGATACCCGCCTAACGCCACCGGATACAAACAGGCATATTGTTGAAATAGCAATGGACGGGCAGAGATTTCAGCTATTGGTACAATACCCGGAAACCATTCTGGAGGCGGCCAAAAAGGCGGGGGTCCATTTACCGTATAGTTGTGAAAGCGGGCAATGCGGAACCTGTGCTGCCCAATGTATTTCGGGAAAGGTATGGATGCGAAAAAACGAAGTATTGCTGGATGAGGAACTGATTGCCGGACGGGTACTGACTTGTACGGGATTCCCTGTTTTTGGGGATGTGCGTTTGCTATTGTAAAAGGAGTGAAGATGGTTTATTCGCTTACCCGGATATCCAACATTTTCAATTGCAGGCTTGTTTCACCCTGCCATTCATTTTCCTCAATAGTGAAAACAATATCGATGGGCTGGGGTTGTTGCAGGATTGGAAATTTATCCGCCATGTTGAAACCGATACCGGTCAGGGTTATCTGTTGTTGTTTGAGTACAAAGCGCAGATGTTGTTCTTTTACGATACGGGAAAAACCGGTATCCCGTACCCGGCGGGCAATAAAAACGGGCCGCATATTTTCCGGGCCAAAGGGTTCCATCTGTTTCAGGATATTGTAGAAGCCGGGTGTAATTTCTGCAAACTGGATTTCTGCATCAATGCGTATTTCCGGTATCAGCAATGCAGGTGTGATACGTTCCCGGACAGCGGATTCAAAACGATCCCGGAAAGCTTCCAGGTTTTCGGGTAAAAGAGTCATGCCGGCGGCTGCAAAATGGCCCCCATATCCCAATAAGTGATCGCGGCAGGCATGAATGGCTTCATAGAGGTTGAATCCGGGCACACTCCGCGCACTGCCCGCCAGGTACTCCCCGCTTTTGGTGAGTACCACTGTTGGCCGGTAGAAAGATTCTATGAGTCGACTGGCGACAATTCCCACCACCCCTTTGTGCCAGTGTTCCTGGTAAACAACAGTGGTGACCCGGGCATCGGACAGGGGATCAACCCGGATCATTGCCAATGCTTCTTCCGTGATACTGCTATCGGCTTCCTTGCGATCAGTATTGTCCTGATGCAGGATTTCTGCGAGTTGCAATGCTATCCCGGGATTTTGTTCGGTGAAGAGTTGTACGGCTTTTTTAGCATCGTCCATTCTGCCTGCGGCATTGATACGCGGTGCGATAAGAAATACCAGGCTGCTGATGCTCATTTCTTTCTGCTGTCCCGCCAGTTGCAGCAATGCCTGTATGCCGGGGCAGGGTGCGGTATTTACCTGTTTGAGGCCAAAATAAGCGAGCAGTCTGTTTTCACCTGTCATGGGTACAATATCTGCTGCGATAGCAGTGGCCACCAGGTCAAGGTATTTTAAGTATCGTTCATCGGGTAATTGCAGGGTCTGGGCCAATGCGCTTAACAGTTTGAAACCAACTCCGCAACCGCAAAGCTCTTTATACGGGTAATTACAATCGGCCTGTTTGGGATTCAGGATGGCCATTGCGGGTGGGAGTGTTGCATCGGGCAGGTGGTGGTCGCATACGATAAACTCTATTCCCAAAGATTTGGCATAACCAATCAACTCAACCGATTTGATACCGCAGTCAAGTGAAATGATCAGGGAACAAGCGGTTTCAGCGGCATAGTCGATCCCCTGTTTGGATACCCCGTATCCTTCCCGGTAACGATGCGGGATATAAAAATCAACATTCGGATAGATCGCTTGCAGGAACTGGAAAACCATTGCCACAGCGGTTGTACCATCCACATCATAATCTCCGAATACGAGGATACGTTCTCCCTGACCCATTGCAGCCTCTATGCGTTTCACCGCCTTATCCATATCTTTCATCAGCCAGGGATCATGGAGGTTTTCAAGCGCAGGGCGGAAGAAAGTTTTAGCCGCATCAAAGTCACGAATGCCTCTTTGTGCCAGGATGCGACAAAGGGTGCGGCTGATATGAAGGGCTTGATGCAGTTGATCGGTGTCCGGTACCGGGTCCGGTAATATGTTCCATCGTTTTTGCATCAGTATTGCCGGTCGGTAGTAAAGCGGACAAGTTCTTCCAGTGCGTCCCTTACTTCAGAGGGTGGGAAGCTGTGCAGGATGTTGAGCGCTTCATCCCGAAAAGCGTGCATTTTTTCAGTGGCATATTGCATGCCGCCTGTTTCAGACACCCTATCGAGCACATACTGTACTTTGTCCTTTTTGTCCGATTGATTTTTGACGATATAGATCAGCTTCCGGCGGGTCTGCTGGTCACATTGCCGGAGGGTATAGATCAGGGGGAGTGTGAGTTTTTTTTCCCGGATATCATTACCGGTGGGTTTGCCGACATCGCCGGTTCCGTAATCAAAGAGATCGTCCTTGATCTGGAATGCCATTCCGACTTTTTCCCCGAAGTTATGCAGGAGCCGCACCTGTGCCGGATCTTCAAAGGTCGTGGAGGCTCCGGCGGCACAGGCGGAAGCCAGGAGGGAAGCTGTTTTGCCCCGGATAATATCGTAATAAATTTCTTCGTCCAGGTTGAGTTTCCGGGATTTTTCGAACTGGAGCAGTTCTCCCTCGCTCATTGCTTTAAAAGCTTCTGTTAAAATTTCGAGTACCAGGTGGTCTTTGTGGGTGAGAGAAAGCAGCAGGCCTTTGGACAGGAGGTAGTCGCCTACGAGGATAGCAACTTTGTTTTTCCAGAGGGCATTTACGGAGAAGAATCCCCTTCTTTCGGGGGAATCGTCCACTACATCATCGTGTACCAGGGTTGCGGTATGTACCAGTTCAACCAGGGATGCGGCCCGGTAGGAACTGTCATTGACAGCCCCTCCAAGGCGGGCACTGAGCAGAACAAACATTGGCCGCATCTGCTTTCCCTTCCGTTTAACAATATACTGCATGATCCTGTCGAGCAGGGCGATCCTGCTTTTAACAGCTTCTTTAAAGTGTATTTCGAACATATTCAACTCGTTCGACAGGACCTTTTTGGCTAAATTCATATCAATAATATGCTGCAAGATAGGGGGCTTAGGCACAATAACTTTGTATTATGCAGCGTTAATTGCCCGTTTGCGGTCAATACTG
>CAZAOR010000186.1:0-3749 GCA_964486805.1 uncultured Sediminibacterium sp.
ACAGGCGCTAATGTGAGTATCATTTTTGTGCCACCAGCATTTGCAGCGGATGCCATCATGGAAGCAACGGAAGCAGGTATTGCCCTGATCGTTTGCATCACGGAAGGCATACCCGTACAGGACATGGTGAAAGTGAAGAATTATATGCTGGGCAAACCTACGCGGCTGATCGGGCCTAACTGTCCGGGCGTTATTACTGCAGGAGAAGCCAAAGTGGGTATCATGCCTGGGTTTATTTTCAAGGCAGGACGCATCGGGATCGTTTCAAAAAGCGGTACCCTGACTTATGAAGCGGCTGACCAGGTGGTGAAAGCCGGTCTGGGTATCAGCACTGCGATCGGAATCGGCGGTGACCCGATCATCGGAACCCCGACCAAAGAAGCGGTAGAACTGCTAATGAATGATCCAGATACAGATGGGATCATCATGATTGGAGAGATTGGGGGAAGTATGGAAGCAGATGCTGCCCGTTGGATCAAGGAAAATAAGCAAAAACCAGTGGTCGGCTTTATTGCCGGCCAGACTGCTCCCCCAGGACGCAGAATGGGCCATGCAGGTGCTATTATCGGCGGTGCGGATGATACAGCAGCTGCCAAGATGAAGATCATGACCGAATGTGGCATCCAGGTAGTGGCTAGTCCTGCCGATATCGGCAAAACCATGGCGGCTGCATTGAAATAATTATCGTAAATTTTGATACCTTCCCGGCAGCGATCCTGCCGGGATTTTTTGTCCCCGCCCGTAGTCGCAACATGACAATAGTTTGTTAATCCGGGATCCTGCCATATGCAGGCTGGCGGATGATGCATCTGTTAATTGCCATATATTCCAATCGATTTCTTATGCTAAGAACCCTGCTGCTTCTGCCTGCACTTTTACTGTGTATTTTATTGGCCGCCCAGATGGCACCGTCCCCTTTTGAAAAAGAATGGAAACTAATTGACAGCCTGGTCACAAAAAAAGATCTGCCCCAATCTGCCCTGCAACAGGTACAGCAATTATACACCGCATCCAAAGCCCGGCAGCTACCCAACCAGGTCTTGAAATGCAGGCTTTATGAATATTACCTGGCCGATAAAACAGGAGATGAAAACCCAGCCAAAAATATACAGCAACTCCGGACTGATATCCGGACCGTCAATGATCCGCTTACGCCGGCGCTGACACACGCGATCATTGCGAAAAGGTTTTATGCTTATTTCCTTTCGCACCGCTTCCAGATATTACAAAGAACCGATACAAATACGCGCCCCGATCCTGATGATTTTTCTTCCTGGTCTTCAACGGATTTTATACAGGCAACTGCGCGGGAATGGGATACGGCATTATTGCAAGCGGATGCACTCAAGAAAATCCATATTGAAAAAGCTGCTCCCCTCCTATATAAAGGGAACCAGCCGCTGGTGCAATCCACCATCTTTGACCTCCTGGCATGGGAGGCGCTGGAATTTTACCAGTCAGCAGAAAACCTGGACCAGCATTTTCAATCATCTCCGCTGTCAATGGATACGGTTTGTTTTTCGGTGCCGGATATATTGATGCAGATAGTTATTGACAAAAAAGACAGCAGTTTTTTTGGTAAAACGATCGGCTTGTACCAATCGCTTTTGCGGCTGCACCGCCGGGATACGGCCCCGGATGCCTTGGTAGCACTGGATATCAAACGCCTGGAATGGCTGAGATATGCTTCCAGGTGCTCTGACCGGGAAGCCCTGTACACGAAGGCCCTGGAACGCATTGCAGCTAACTGGGGAAATATGCCGCAGGCGGTACCGGCCTGGGTACAACTGGTTTCCTGGCATATTCACAAAGCCGGACTGTATGGTCAAAGGCGATGGTCTGGCCCTGGCAATAATCAGTACAGGGATACCAGCTATCGATGGGGATACGAAGCTGCTGAAGCCCTGTTACGGCAGGCATTTGAACGTCTCCCAAAAGATACACTGGTGACCGGCAGCCTGCTGAACCTGCAACAAAGCATTCATGCCACCCAGCTTTCTCTGACCACTGAACAAGTCGTGATACCCAATCAACCGTTCTTAGGGAGCCTGGAATACAGGAATATGGATACCCTGTATCTGCGCCTGATCAAATTGACACCCGGCAGCATAGTTTCTGATAGCATCAATAAGGAGTTCTGGCGCGATACTTTCTGGATGAACTGGATCAAAAAGTCCGCTGCCAAAGAATGGATACAACCATTGCCGGTTACCCATGATTTCCAGCAACACAATACCGAAATAAAATTACCCCCCTTAGCATCTGGTGAATATGCCTTACTGTGCTCCGGCTCCAAGGATTTTTCACTTACCCCCAAGGTACTGGCCCTGCGCTATTTTATGGTATCCGGCCTCTCTCTGATCCGCAATCATGCGGATTATTTCGTATTGAACAGAGCAACTGGCCAACCCATTGTAAATGCCAGGGTCATCATCCAAAAAATCAACCAGGTATACCATGCAGACAGGTCCGAAACTATACTGGATACCATTGGAAACCGTTTGACAGACCATAATGGATATTTCCGGTTTGCCATGAATAAACCAGAGAATCTGCGTATCACAATATTCCACGAAAATGACAGATTATGCCTGCATACATTTGCCTACAATAATCCGGAGGAGGAGGAATTGCCTGCGTCCTTACGTTACGATCTCGTTAAAAAAAATCCGGAGAAAAAGCAGGTTTTTTTCTTTCTTGAAAGAAAGATTTACCGCCCGGGACAGACCATGCAGTTTAAAGGAATCCTGGTATCGACCGATCACCGGACAAATAGCAATCAGTTGGACACCAGTACCGACAGTGTTTGGGTTTATTTGCGCAATGCCAGTTACCAGCGAATTGATTCACTGCAGTTACCGGTAAACCGGTACGGATCGGTTGATGGCTATTTCCATTTACCTGAACAGGCATTAAATGGTGTATGCCAATTAGAGGTTCCAGGATTGATGTGCAGTAATAATAGGTTTCAGGTGGAATCCTATAAAAATCCACGTTTTTTTGTGCAACTCGACCAGCCTGAAAATACCTACAAACTTCGGGATACCATCCGTATCAAAGGCCGGGCAATGGCTTTTGCAGGCTACCCGATAACAGGGGCAACCGTTAAATATGAGGTTACCCGGACCCGATATTTTTTGCAACCTTACCGTTCCTCCCTGCCAGGCGTTACTCAAACGGCATCAATAGCAGCCGGTGAATTAACGATTGATCCGGAAGGCAGTTTTCAGATCCGGTTTCCGCTTGCTGTGGATGATCTGTCTGATAGCCTGCAGTTTCCCGAGTTCAGCTTTCAGGTAAGTGCTGAAATCACCGATATCAATGGAGAAACGCACCGTGCAACGATTGAATTGAAGGCTGGTATTACCAATGTGAAACTGTATCTTTCAGCCTTATCACTCAACCCAAGCGACAGTGCCCTGGAAGTTGCTGTATCCACCCTTAACAAATCCAACCAAGTAATACCGGCTACAGTTCATCTGAAAGTATATCCCTTATCACGGCCGCGGCAAAGATTAAGAAAAAGGCTTTGGCCTGTGCCGGATGTATATTCAATTCCGGAAACTTCGTTCCTTTCGGATTTCCCGTATGATGAATACCGCAACGAAACTGATCCTGCCAGCTGGAAAAGAGAGCATCCAGTTCTGGAAAAAGACTGGCAGGTGGATGCATCCAAACAATGGACGATTGCTCCGAATACACTATTGCCGGGCCCTTATTGTATAGAAGCAACGGTGAATGATGGCGCC
>CAZAOR010000187.1:0-8474 GCA_964486805.1 uncultured Sediminibacterium sp.
TGAGAATTATGTCAAAAGCAAATTCAGAATCATCGAAAACCAGACCGACCGGGACTACTTCATTTATTGTGAGGATGATCCGGTGATCCTGCAACATCTCCCATTACTAACCACCCATACTAACCCATTACCATTCTCTATGAAACACGAAGTAAAAAAAGGCGGCTACATCAAGGGCGACCAGATGATGCTGAGAATACAGGAAGAACGCGTAAGCATGAGTATTTATGATTTTGCCCTCAAAGGGAAACACAACAACTACAACACGATGGCAGCAGGTATAGCAGCCGCCACACTTGGCATCAGGAAGGAAAAGATCCGGGAAGCAGTGAAGAATTTTCACAGCCTTGAACACCGGATGGAATTTGTAGCCATGGTACGCGGGGTTGAATTTATCAATGACAGCAAGGCTACCAATGTAAACAGTACCTGGTATGCCCTGGAAAGTATGAGCAAACCAACCGTACTGGTACTCGGTGGTACGGATAAAGGGAATGATTACGGGTTGATTACCGACCTGGTAAAGGAAAAAGTTAAAGCGATTGTATGTATGGGGCTGGATAATAAGAAAATTATCGAAGCTTTTAAGGAGGTCGTACCCGTGATTGTAGAAACAGATTCGGCTAAAAAAGCGGTGAATGCCGCTTTCAAACTGGCTGCAAAAGGCGATGTGGTACTACTCAGCCCTGCCTGTGCCAGCTTCGACCTGTTTAAAAATTATGAAGACCGGGGAAGCCAGTTCAAAGAAGCGGTAAAAGAATTGTAAGCGTTTTTAGTGATGCAGGAAACACGCGATACTTTATTTGCACAGATACCCAGCGTTGACAATATGCGCGGGCAACTGGTACAGCGTACCCGGGGTGATAAATACATCTGGGGTATTGTGCTGCTCTTGTCCCTGATTTCAATCCTGGTGGTTTACAGCGCCTCCGGCTCGCTGGCCTATAAAATGTATAAAGGTAACACCAGTGTTTATCTCTTTAAACAAATGTCTTTTACGGTCATCGGATTATTGCTGATCTATTTCCTGCACCGGATCAATTATACCCTGTTTTCCCGCGTAGCCACCATTCTTTACCTGGTTTCTATTCCTTTATTGTTGTACACTTTGTTTTTTGGAGCCAAGATCAATGATGGGAGCCGCTGGATCAAACTGCCGGTCATTAATATGACCATTCAGACCAGTGATATGGCCAAGCTGGCCCTGTTCATGTACATTTCTAAAATGCTGAGTAAGAAACAGGAGGTTATCAAGGATTTTAAAAAAGGGTTTATACCCATTGTAACTCCTGTTATCATTATTTGTGCGCTTATCATGCCTGCCAACCTTTCGAATGCATTGCTGACAGGTGCTACAGCCCTTTTGCTGATGTTCATCGGCCGTGTAAGCCTGAAGCATATCCTGCTGACGATCTTCGTGGCGCTGATCCCGGTATTGATTATTGTACTGGTAGCAAAAATGACCTATACGCCAACAACGCAGGTAGCAGCTCCAAAAGCAGGGGTGGCGGAAAAAGTCAAATCGTTCGGTCGCTTCGGTACCTGGGTAAAACGGGTGCAGGACTTCCTGTATGCAGCAGATGCGGAAACGCCCTACCAGGTTCAGCAGGCCAAGATAGCGATTGCCAATGGCAGTGTATTTGTAGGCTTGGGACCTGGTAATAGCCGCCAAAGGAATTTTCTGCCGCAGGCATACAATGACTTTATTTACGCAATCATTATAGAGGAATACGGCTTGCTGGGGGGGGCTTTTATCATCTTTATATACCTCGTGTTCCTGTTCCGATGTATCCGCATTTTCCGGCGCTGTCCTTATGCATTCGGTGCATTTCTTGCATTAGGACTCAGTTTTACCCTGGTTATACAGGCAGTGGCTAATATGGCTGTCAATGTAAACCTGGTTCCGGTTACGGGTGTTACACTGCCCCTGGTGAGCATGGGCGGGAGTTCATTCCTGTTTACCTGCGGTGCGATAGGCATTGTGTTAAGCGTGGCCCGTAATGTAGAGCAATTGGAAGGAAAAGAGCCGGAGCAGGTTCCGGCAGTAAATGAAAATGAAAACGTTCATCCGGCATGAGCCAAGTAGCGGACGATATCTTCCAACAAAAACCTGGTGAACCCTTGCGGATCATCATGGCCGGGGGCGGTACCGGTGGCCATATCTTCCCTGCCATCGCCATTGCACAGGCTTTGCAGCGGGTAAGACCCGGCACTGAAATACTTTTCATTGGCGCCAGGGGTAAAATGGAGATGGAAAAAATACCACAGGCAGGCTACCGGATAGCGGGGCTGGATATTGCCGGATTTAATCGCCGTGCGCTTTGGAAAAATTTCGGTCTCCCCTGGAAACTGCTGAAAAGTTTTAACCAGGTCAGGCAGATATTCCGATCATTCAAACCCAATGCCGTGGTTGGTGTAGGCGGCTATTCTTCCTTCCCGGTATTACGCTATGCACAGTCAAAAGGAATCCCTTCCTTTATTCATGAGAGTAATTCCTTTGCCGGGAAAAGCAATATACTATTGGGAAAAAAAGCCACTGCCATTTTTGTGGCAACGGAAGGAATGGAGCAGTTTTTCCCGGAAAAGAAATTAATCGTGAGCGGGAACCCTGTGAGGGAAAATATTACAGCTTCTGAGGTTACGCGGGAGACAGGAATTCATTTCTTTGGATTGAACCCTGCACTCACCACGGTACTGGTGATCGGCGGCAGCCTTGGTGCCAACAGTATCAACGAAGCCATTGCCGCACACCTGGCTGATTTCAGCAAGCAGCACCTGCAACTGATCTGGCAAACCGGGAGCGCCACTGCTTCGAATTTTTTAGCGGCGGCAACAGGCTATGACAATATATGGGCAGGTGCTTTTATCCGGGAAATGGAAAACGCATACGCAGCCGCAGATATTATCATCAGCCGCTCAGGCGCTATGTCTGTAACAGAAATCTGCAGTGTCGGGAAACCGGCCATTTTCGTGCCTTTCCCCTTTGCTGCCGAAGATCATCAAACCGCCAATGCTCGCTACCTGGTCGACAGGCAGGCAGCCTTGCTGGTTCCGGATGCCGAAGCGGGCGCCCGGCTGTTTGCAACACTGTGCCAACTGGTTGAGGAACCGGAGTTGCAGGAACGTATCCGGCAAAATATCCGGAAGTATGCAAAACCGGGTGCAGATAAATTTATTGCGGAACAAATCATTGAACGGATAACGTGAGCAGGTTAAACGATATCAAACAGGTTTATTTCATCGGCATCGGCGGTATTGGTATGAGTGCCCTGGCCCGGTATTTTCACGCAAAGGGGGTCCTGGTATCGGGTTATGATAAAACGCCTTCCGCCCTGACACAGGAACTGGAGGCCTCCGGTATCCCTGTTCACTATACGGAAAACCCGGCCCTGCTGCCTGCTAAAACAGACCTGGTTGTGTACACCCCCGCGATTCCGGCATCTCACCAGGAACTGGTTTATTTCCGGGAAAACGGTTACCCGGTTGTCAAGCGCAGCGATGTACTGCAATGGATTACCGAAAATGCTTTTAATATATGTGTCGGCGGTACACATGGGAAGACTACCGTCACTACCATGATCGCGCACCTGTTGCGATTCACCGGCTATGGTTGTAATGCATTCCTGGGAGGGATTTCCGTCAATTACCAAACGAATTTTTGGAGCAGCTCCAACCCGACCGTGGTGGTTGAAGCAGATGAGTACGACCGGAGTTTCCTGAAACTGGTGCCGGATATTGCCGTGATCACCGCTATGGATGCCGACCACCTGGATATCTATGGTACGCCGCAGGCGCTGGAAGATGCGTTTATACAATTTGCTGGAAAGGTTAAGCCAGGTGGCTTATTGGTTTATAAATACGGCCTGCAACGGGAATCTGCGCTGCAAGCAACGGTGAAATATACCTACAGTTTGTCGGATAAACATGCGGACATACAGGCTTCCAATATACGCGTGGAAAAAGGAGGCTACCGGTTGGTTATGCAGCTTCCCCAGGGACAGTTACAGGACCTGCTTTTATACATGGGCGGGCTGCACAATATTGAGAACTGTTTAGCCGCAGTGGCTGTAGCGAAATACCTGGGCATTGAGGATGGCCCGATAAAAGAAGCGGTGGCTGCTTTCCGCGGGGTACATCGCCGTTTTGAATTGGCACTGTCTGATGACCGGCATACAGTGATAGATGATTATGCCCACCATCCGGAGGAACTGCGGGCCCTGATCAGCGGTGTACGCAGTATGTATGGCGATCAAAAATTAGTACTGGTATTCCAGCCCCACCTGTTCAGCCGGACGAAAGACCTGGCAGATGCATTTGCGGAAAGCCTGGATATGGCGGATGAAGTACTGTTGCTGCCAATCTACCCTGCGAGAGAACTGCCGGTAGAAGGGGTCAACAGTTTATTGATAGCCGGAAAGATGAAAAAAGCACCGGTCACTGTCCTGGACCGGGATGCGTTTTTGACCTGGACAAAAGAGCGGAAACCCTCACTGGTGGTGATGGCTGGCGCTGGTGATATCGACAGATTGGTACAACCTGTGGTAAAAATCCTGGGAGGGCCGGTATGAAACAGTTGCCCTGGAAAAAAATATGGATACATGGGCTTTGGACATTAGCCGCAATAGGAACGATTGTGCTCCTGGGTTCTGCCATGCAACAGAAGAAACGCCGGCCATTCCGGGAAATGCATATCGAGATTGAAGGGACAGAGCAGGCATTGTTTGTAGATGAAAAAGATATACGGGATATCCTCACAGCAGAAGGTGCTACGGTCGGGAATGCCATAGGACTGCTGCCGCTCAGGAAAATGGAAACCGAGGTAGAGCAAAATCCCTGGGTAAAAAATGCGGAAATGTACCTGGATAATAATCAGGTTTTGCAGGTGCGAATTGAAGAACGGGAACCCGTTGCACGTGTATTTACTTTAGGTGGCAGCTCCTTTTACCTGGACAGCGCTGCTAACAGGTTGCCGCTCCGGGAAGGCGTAACTGCCCGGGTACCCGTGTTTACCGGGTTCCCGTCTGACCGGGAAAAACTGGCAGGTCCTGACAGCGCTTTATTGAAGGATATGGTGAAGATGGGACAGTTTATTCTTGCCGATTCATTCTGGATGGCACAGGTAGGCGAAGTACATATTCACCCGGAGAAAGGCTTTGAAATAACACCGGAGATAGGTAACCAGCTTGTTATCCTGGGTAGTGCGGAAAACCTGCCGGCCAAATTTGATAAGCTCTATACGTTTTATAAGAAGGCCTGGATGCTGAAAGGGATCAACACCTATCAGCAACTTGATCTGCGTTTTCAAAACCAGTTGGTAGCAAGGCAGGAAATCAGTGAGAATAAGGGTATCGACTCTATCCGTCTCGAAAACCGGCCGGCACTTATTCCGGCAGACAGTAGCCAAACGGCACGGGCAAACAAAGCCATGCCGGCAAAACCTGCACCGGAAAAAGCCGGGAAACTGCGTACCGTAAAAAATCAGAAAAGAACTGAACCCTTAAACAATATTTCTAATAAATCAACGTTATCGAAGCAAGCTAAAAATTACGCCGCTAAAAAAACGACAGACAGGAAAGGGAATACCGCTATTACGCCTAAAGCAGTAATGCAGAAACCGAAAACAGGCAATGACCGGTAAACCCCTCGGATAAACGTTTCGAGCATGGATCTGACACAACTAAAACAAAGTATATGAATCACAATGAATCACCCATCATTGTTGGTCTCGACATCGGAACCACGAAGATAGCCGCTATTGCCGGGCGCAAGAATGAGTTCGGTAAGTTGGAGATACTGGGTTTCGGAAGGGCGAACAGCAATGGCGTGCAGCATGGGCAGGTATTGAACATTGACCAGACTATCAAAGCAATCCAGCAGGCGTTGGAGAATTGTTACGAGAGTAATCCAGACCTGGAGATCAATGAAGTGTACGTAGGTATTGCAGGGCATCATATTAAAAGCCTGCAGACCCGGGGCGATATTGTTCGGCAGGATCCCGAAACAGAGATCAAACGACCGGAGATTGAACAACTGATCAATAACCAGCGTAAAACTTTTATACCCGCCGGCGATCAGATTATTGATGTGATCCCCCAGGATTTTCACGTGGATAATATTCAGAATATCAAAGACCCGGTAGGGTATAATGGCGTGAAAGTAGGGGCCAATTTCCATATTATTACCGGCGACCGGAATGCTATCCGGAATATCAATCGTGCAGTTGACCGGAGCGGACTGGTTACCAAGGACCTGGTTTTACAGCCACTTGCTTCTGCCAGTGCAGTCATGAGTGAAATAGACATGGAGGCAGGGGTCGCGATCCTTGATATTGGCGGCGGCACCAGTGATCTTGCGGTATTTTATGAGGGTATTCTCAAGCATACGGCCGTAATCCCGTTTGGCGGGGAGAATATCACCAATGATATCCGCATGGGATTGGGGGTATTGAAAAGCCAGGCAGAAGCAATGAAAGTGCAGTTTGGCAGCGCTCTTGCTGATGAGGCCAAGGCCAACGCCTATATTACGATTCCGGGATTAAAAGGGATGCCGGCCAAAGAGATCAGCGTAAAGAACCTGGCGGCCATCATCCAGGCCAGGATGAGCGAAATACTGGATTTTGTGACCTACCATTTGAAACAGGTTGGCCTTGACAGCCGCTTGCTGAACGGGGGCATTATTCTCACCGGTGGCGGTTCGCAACTGAAACACCTCATACAGTTAACAGAATATACCACCGGACTGAATGCCCGCATGGGTTTGCCCAATGAACACCTGGCGCCTAACCATATTGAGGAATTAAAGAAACCTATGTACGCAACCTGCATAGGACTGATACTGAAAGGTTACAGCGATTATGACCATCAGTATAAGGAGTTTGCCGAAAAATTCCGCAAGGTGGAAGTGCCCAAAAATCTGACGGTACCTGCCACTGAACCTGTTAATGCGCAACCGATCGTTACCCCGGTTGATGTGAATGCCCGTAAACAGAAATTCTGGGATAAGTTCAAAAATAACCTGATAGACCTCTTTAAAGAGGAAGAAGACCAGGTCATAAAATAAATTCCGGTATTTGACGTTTGTGATATAATAGCCTTAAAATCTTACTAACCGTTATCATTCAAAATAATTAGCCATGATTCATTTCGATCTTCCCAAACAGAAATCCTCCATCATCAAAGTGCTGGGGGTAGGCGGCGGAGGAAGCAACGCTGTAAACTTCATGTTTGAGCAGCACATCGAAGGTGTGGATTTCATCGTCTGCAATACAGATGCCAAAGCCATTGAGCAGAGCAATATCCCTAATAAAATACAACTCGGGCCGCATCTAACCCAGGGACTAGGTGCAGGCGCAAATCCGGAAGTAGGTAAAAAAGCCACAGAAGAATCCCTGGATGAGATCAAGCGCATCCTGGAAGTAAATACAAAAATGGCCTTTATCACCGTAGGTATGGGAGGAGGCACGGGCACCGGCGGTGCACCGATTATCGCACAGATGTGCAAGGAATTGGGAATCCTCACCGTAGGTATTGTTACCACACCATTTGGATTTGAAGGACCCCGCAGGCACCAGCAGGCCCAGGATGGTATTCAGCAACTGAAACCTTTTGTAGATACCCTCCTGGTGATCAGCAATGATAAACTGCGCGTACAATATGGCAACCTGAAAATGAAAGAAGCTTTTGCCAAAGCCGACAATGTATTGGCAACAGCGGCTAAATGTATTACAGATATCATCAACAGTCGCGGCCATATCATCGTTGATTTTGCCGATGTGTGCACCGTGATGAAGAATGGCGGTGTTGCCATTTTGGGTAAGGCAGAGATGGAAGGAGAAGACCGCGCACAGAGAGCCATCGAAGAAGCGTTGTCCTCGCCTTTGCTGAATGACAATGATATCCGCGGCGCCAAATGGATCCTGATCAATATCAACAGTGCAGAAGGCGAACATGAATGCACCATGGACGAAGTAGAAGTGATCAATAATTACCTGCGCATGCAGGCTGGTGAAAATACAGATGTGATCATGGGTATGGGCTATGATGCCTCATTGGACCGGAAACTTGGTATTACCCTGATTGCTACAGGCTTTGAGCACCGGGACCCTTTTGCACAGCCTGTTGCTGTTCGCAAACCCGAGCCTGCCCCGGAAAAGATCGTGATGACACTGGGCGTGGATACCGAAGAACCCGCTCTTACTCCGGCACCGCAGCCGGTGGAAGAAGCGCCTGCTGATCCCTTCGCACCCAGCTTACAGGAGCCGACAGCCCTGGAAAACATGCTGACAATTTTCAATAAACCCGAATTCCTGAACAGTCCGGTACAGGTATTTGAAGAAGATACAACTGCGCATTTACATGCAGCCGAACTGGAGGAAAGAGAATCATTGGTGCTTGCCCTGGAACTGAATCCTGCCGGTACTACCGAATTACCGGAAGAGCCGGAAGATATGGTTGAACCGGAACCGGTTGCCAAAA
>CAZAOR010000188.1:0-3224 GCA_964486805.1 uncultured Sediminibacterium sp.
ATGATTTGGAACATGGCGGTTTTTTGTTCATGCGCGATGCAGACGGATCACTGATTGATGATGATAAAGCAGTTTGGATCCAGGCAAGGGCTACCTGGTTATTGGCAACTTTATACCAAACCGTTGAAAAAAGACCCGAATGGCTGGCAGGTGCAAAAAACGGGTACGAATTCCTGAATAAGTATTGTTTTGATACGGATGGCCGTATGTTCTTTCATGTGACGAGAGAGGGAAGGCCATTGCGGAAAAGACGGTATTTTTTTTCAGAGACTTTCTACGTGATTGCTGCTGCAGCCTATGCGGTAGCCAGCGGTGATAAAAGGGCAGCTGAAAATGCCAGGAAAGTTTTTGGTACCTGTATTGCTTATGCCAGCGGTGATATAAAACTCGCACCCAAATTTACAGATGTGCGACCGGCAAAAGCCATTGGGGTACCCATGATCATGATGAACACGGCGCAACAATTGCGGGAAACGATTGGAGATGAAAGATGCGATGGATGGATCATGCAATGGATCGATGAGATAGAAAGAGACTTTGTAAAGGATGATATCCGGTGTGTCATGGAACAGGTAGCGCCAGACGGATCTATCATCGATCATGTAGATGGACGTACCCTTAATCCCGGGCATGCGATCGAGGGGGCCTGGTTTATCCTGCACGAAGCATTGTACCGGAAAAATGACCCCCGGTTGGTCGCATTGGGATGCAGGATGCTGGATTATATGTGGGATAGAGGATGGGATAGCCAATATGGCGGAATACTTTATTACCGCGATGTATATGGAAAACCAGTACAGGAATACTGGCAGGATATGAAATTCTGGTGGCCCCAAAATGAAACCATTATCGCCACATTGATGGCTTTCCTGGTCACAGGTGATCAACGATATGCAAAACGGCACCAGCAGATCCATGACTATGCCTATCATCAATTCCATGACAAAGTTCATGGGGAATGGTTTGGTTACCTGCATCGGGATGGCACCCTCGCACAATCAGCCAAAGGAAACCTTTTCAAAGGACCGTTTCATCTGCCGAGGCAGGAATGGTATTGTCTTCAATTATTACAAAAATATCTTCTGTGAAGCGCTCTTTATCGATAGCGGTATGGCTCATTTGGGCTGCCGGCGCGCAGGCACAAAACGCTTTGAAATTTGATCCCGGTTTCTCCAGCAATATGGTTTTGCAAAGAGGGGAGCCGATTCCAGTTTTTGGGAAAGCGGATCCCGGAAAAAGGATAACCATTTGCTTTGCAGGGTCACAAAAAAAAATATCGGCGGGAAATGACGGCAAATGGTCCTGTTTTTTTCCAAAACAATCCGCCAATCCCGTTCCTCAGGCTATCTGGGCCACTGACGGAACAGATACCTGCCGGATACAGAATATCCTGATCGGAGACGTATGGGTATGTACGGGCCAATCCAACATGGAATTCCCGCTTATCCGAGAAAGCAGTTATAAAAAAACAATCGAGAGAGCGGCAAACCCATTCATACGTATTAAAAACAACAGCTTTGCCGGTAAATATATTTACGGTATTCCTTATCCTGACAGTATCAGACAACGTCTGAACCGTACTGCCTTTTATCAAGGCCAATGGGAAATCAGTGACACGAATACGGTGAAGCAGATGAGTGCCGTAGCCTGGTATTTTGCAGAAACCGTTACCAGACAGGTATCAATACCCGTTGGTATTATCAATCTCGCTATTGGCGGAGCACCAATCGAAACTTTTATTAGTTGCGAGGCATTTGCAGCAAGCCCCCAATTTGCTGGTAAAATTAATGCCGGCTGGCTGAATAACCCCTTATTGCCGGAATGGTGTCGGGAAAGGGCTCGGGTGAACCTGGGCAAGGATCTGCCAGCTGGTATTGACAGTATTGGCCCAGATCATGCCTATAAACCGGGATTTGCATTTGATGCCGGTATCCGGCCAATGTTGAAGTTTGCAATAAAAGGGATATTATGGTATCAGGGGGAAAGTAACGCACTCGAATTATCAAGGGTGGAGGAATATGCATCATTGATGCAGCTGCTTGTAGCGGATTATAGATCCCATTGGCATAATAAAAAACTTCCTTTTTATTGGGTTCAGTTATCTTCCATTGATACCCTTCATTACCAGTCGAAATACTGGCCCTTGTTCCGAAATGAGCAACGGCAACTATTAGCGGATATAAAGTATGGCGGAATGGCCGTTAGCAGCGATATCGGAGCCAGGGACAATGTTCATCCGGCAAACAAATCCGATGTCGGAAAACGATTGGCATTTTGGGCTTTACATGATCTCTACCATCTTGCCCTGATACCTTCCGGACCGCTGCCTGTTAAAGCTGCTTACAAAAAGGGAATGATTGTTATCAGCTTTCGATACACCGGTCAGCAACTGGCAACTGCTGATGGCAGCCTGCTTCATGGATTTTCAATCGATGGGGTGCAGGAAACAGCGGCATTTTGTACAGGCAAACGGGTAAGTATTCCGGCTACAAAAAAGCCGGCAATGGTGTATTATGGATGGCAACCTTTTTCATCAGGCAACCTGATGAATACGTATTCCCTTCCTGCATCCACATTTGCATGCAAGGTAAAATAAACAGTCAGTAAACGTTTCTTGTGCATTTAATAACCGATCAGTCATATAAAGTCTTTAAGAGCCACCGAAAATATCCTTATTGGATCATAGCAATCCTGCTTTGCAGCTTTTCTATTAAGTTTTATGGGCAGGAAGGAATTCCCAGTTATCCGGATTCGCTCTTTTCTACGTATTACCTGCAGCGGGTATCCCATTTCAAGACACTTCCCCAGTCGCGCCGGGATATTGTTTTTCTCGGGAACAGTATTACGGATGGGGCAGAATGGGCCGAATTGTTCGGAAACCCGGCGATTAAAAACAGGGGGATCAGTGGCGATATCACTGCCGGTGTATTGCATCGGTTGCGCGATATAATAGCAGGCCACCCGGCAAAAATATTTCTGTTGATTGGAATTAATGACCTGGCCAGGAATATTCCCCCCGATACAGTGGTGCACAATATCAGGCTGATAGCGGACATCCTGCACAAAGCCACCCCGGCTACAAAACTCTATGTTCAAAGCCTCTTACCTGTCAATGATGCCTTCAGTAAATTTCCTTCGCATGTAAACAAAGGAAAACAGGTATTGTACGTAAACCGGCAATTGCAGTCCCTGGCCCAGGCGCATCAGTTTATCTATATTGATCT
>CAZAOR010000189.1:0-13296 GCA_964486805.1 uncultured Sediminibacterium sp.
ATACTGCAAATGCACAGGCAGCGTAGATTTTCAAATTCATGTGTTAAGGGTTTAAGTGGATGAATACTGACAGCAGGGAATGCTTAAAAAAGCTATTAAAGGTATGACAAATGCGGGGAGGATACGCGTGACCTAACTAAAATTTCTTTCTCCCTTGGGTCATCCCGAACTTGTTCGGGAGACCCTGCGGTTTAGCATCAGTATCTGACCGAAGGGTCTCTCCTTCGGGTGAAGGCCCTACGAGAAATAAAGCCCTTTGCTTCTCACCTGTGGAATGCAATAGTTTGTTAGCCTGCCGGAAGATTGTGACCTCCTACCATATTTCGGAGCATCCTAAACCATAGAAACGAGGCGTTTAAGAACTAGCAAATCTGTCCTGAGAAAATGATTTTTCTGATTCAGTTGATGAATGTTTTTTAGTTGGAAAAATCATTTGATTCAGGGCAGAAGCCTCCGGCAGGGATATAGTTTCTTCGATAAACTTTAAGCACCTTTCAACGTATTCTGCAGGAGTCATGTCATCCAATGAACTATGCGGCCGATAATGATTGTATTCGATTCTCCATCTTTCTATTTTGTCAGCTGCGTCATCCAAAGATAAGAACCAGTGGGCATTAAGACACTCATCCCTGAAACTGCCATTGAAGGATTCAATAAATGGGTTGTCGGTCGGTTTGCCGGGTCTAGAATAATCCATGACCACCTGATTATCGTAAGCCCATTTATCCATTTCTTTTGAAATAAACTCAGTTCCATTGTCGGTTTGTATACGCTGTGGAATTAATCCACGAAACAATTTTATTTCTTCCAGAGCTGCTACCACATCACTGCCTCTCAGGGATTGTCCAACAACGATAGCAAGACACTCCCGACTACAATTATCAACTATAGTTAAGGAACGGAATTTTCTCCCATCAAAGAGTGCATCACTCACAAAATCCATCGACCAGCATTGATAGATCTCAATATTTTCAAGCCGTTCCAGGCGGTGTGCACCTGATTTACTGCGTCTTGGCCTTTTACTTCGCAGATTTAAACCTTCTTCTTTATAGATTCTATGCACACGTTTATGATTGTCTTTCCAACCTTCTCTTCGCAGTAAGGTATTTATACGCCACATACCATAGCGAACCTTTGTAGATGCTATCTCATTTATTCTAGCTCTAATAGCTCTATCTTCTCGTCGATGATGATGATAGTAAAATACTGAATGGTGGATTTGAAGAACCCGACATACTCTTCGCGTTGACACCTGGTAATTGCTAATCATATCTAAGGCCAGCACCTTCTTCTGGGATGGCCTTAAAGCTTTTTTTTGATAACGTCCTGTAACATTTGCTTATCTAAGCTTAAGTCAGCAACCATTTGCTTTAACCGGGCATTCTCATCTTTTAACTGTCTGAGTTCGCGCAGTTCAGAGATGCCCAATCCTCCGTACTTTTTCTTCCAGTTATAAAAGGTTGCTTCACTGATCCCCATCTTCCGACAAATCTCTTCAACCTTGACGCCCTGTTCTGATTGTTTGATCGAAAAGACGATTTGCGCTTCAGTAAATTTTGACTTTTTCATGTGCAATTTTTCATGTTTAAAGTATGAATAATTGCCCCATTTTTCTAATTTACAACGCTCCGGTTTTTAGGGGGGAGGTCAAAGGGTATTACGAATGAAATTTCAGCGCCAGGCAGCGATTCCCACTGCCTGTCACCATCTTCGGCATGATAACTCGAAGCCCCTGCTTTTTGTTCACCGAATAAATGCCTGTACTGACCGGTTGGGTTTCCGCTACACCGATCCCGTTTGCCCGTTCATCTAATACACAGGTCCCCGCTTTTAACTTACAAGCTCCTGGTGCGTCTATGTAGGTGTAGGAAGTAAAACAAACAAACTCAAATAACAAAAACATTCAAACATGAAAAAGTATTTCACCCTCGCTTGCATCGCACTGGTTATTACCGGCAGTTCCTTCGCATCTACTGATACCTATGCTGCCCATAAATCAGCCGCTCATTTAGAAGCCAATTTCGCCTCGGCCAATGACGCCACCTGGACTTATACCGATACCTATGAGAAAGCCAGCATCAACAACGGCAAAGAAAAACTGAACGTTTACTATGATGTGAATGGCGACCTGATCGGCACTACCAAAACCATGGACTTCGACAAACTGCCAAAAGCCGCACTCGCTTTGCTGACCTCCGAGTACACTTTTCCCGATTATCAGCTTACTGATTGTATCCAGTTCACCGATGCAGATAATAATACCCGGTATTTTGTTTCATTTGACGCCGATGGCCAAACAACCCTGCTCTCTATTTCTACCGACGGCACCATTTCGGAAAACTGATTACTGACGCGCCTGGAAAGATCTGATTGATTTATTATAAGATGGCTTGATCCCTGTACCATCCTCCCTGTTCCTCAGGGGGGATGTTGTATGTATAGCCAGACCCCAGGGAAACGCCTGCGCATTGGCCCTTAAGCACTGTTTTTGTTTTGTTGCATTATTGCAGGCCGGTGCTGATTTCAATAGGACCACTGAGTATTTTATGTACGGGACATTTATTGGCGATATACAATAGTCGCTCCCTTTGTTCCGCATCCAGGTTACCGATCAGGCGGAGCTTTCGATCAATATGCGTGTGATTGGTGGTTTCGTCTGTTTCCAGGCTGATTTCGGTTTTTACCTCCTGCAGGTCCCACCCTTTGCGGTCGGCATACATACGCAGGGTTGCGCTGGTGCAGGCGGCCAACGATGCAGCCAGTAATTCTGTGGGCGAAAACCCGGTATTCTGGCCCCCTTTGTCCAATGGCTCATCCGCCAACAGGGTATTACCAGAAGGGGTTTGGATGCTTACCTGGTATAAGGTTTTGCCGATAGTGGACGCAATGCTTGCCTGGTTGCTCATTGTTGTATGGGTTTGGGGTATGGAACAAAAGTGGTATCGTCGCCGGGTATCCTGTCAAAAGCCTGGGCTTCCCATTTTTCTTTGGCGGTCCGGATGCGCTCCTTGCTGCTGGACACAAAATTCCAGTCGATAAACCTTTCTTCCGGCAGGGGTTCGCCGCCAAACAGGTATAGGATGGTATCCGCTTCCATGGTAAAACTGCATAAACGGCTATTGGTGGCTACCAGCATCTGCCGGGGACCAAAATGATTGCCTTCTACCTGCACCCCACCCTGGAGGATGTACAGACCTGTTTCGCCATACAAATGATGCCCAATATCCAGTTGATAAGCCGTGGCAGTTTGCAGCTGAACCAGGTATAAAGGACTATATACCGGCACCGGCGAATGATGGCCGAAAGCCTGACCGGCTATCAGTTTACCATATACCGGGCCCTCCTGCCAGGCCGGAAGTTCCTCTGCTGCTGCATGCGCAAATGACGGGTTCATTTCTTCCAGTTCCCTAGGGAGCGCCACCCATATCTGCAAGCCATGCAATTGCTTTTCCGAATGGCGCAGGTAGTCCGGTGTTCGTTCCGAATGAACAATTCCCTTGCCGGCCGTCATCCAGTTCACTTCACCGGGCCTGATCTCCCGGACCGTTCCGATGCTATCCCGATGCAGTATGCTGCCCTCCAATAAAAAAGTGAGGGTGGATAACCCGATATGCGGATGTGGTAAGACATCGAAATTATCCCGCTCACTCATTTTAACGGGACCCATGTGGTCAATATAGATGAAAGGGCCCACCATCCGTTTTTGCCGGAATGGCAATAGCCGCCCTACCATAAAACTGCCGATATGGGTGGCTCTTTCTGCTATGATGAGGTTGATATTGGACATGGTGCTGCGGTTTTATCCCCAAGTTAGGTGATTCTGTTTTTTCGGGGTTCCCGCCTTGCCTGGCCGGACACATCGGCCTGCCATTCAGCCGGTACCAGTACTAAGATCCCTTTTGTTTATTGACCCAACCAGCGATCATGTCCAGCATGCCATCCGTAAAACGATCATCCGCCAATTGCCAGAACATGAGCCCGCTCAACCGCATCCTGCGGGCATAGCGGTATTTTTTGTAGAGGGAACGCCGGTCATCGAAAGTGACAAACCATTTTTTACCTGGATTGTACAAATATGGCGCAGCAGTCTTCCTGTCCCAATGGTACACATATCCGCTGTCTGCCGAAAAATAGCGGCTGAAATCATGGTAGGAAAAACCCCGGAGGAAATGGCCCTTCTGCCGCAATCCATTGTTGGTGGGCGCTACATTTTGCCAGACACGGGCATAAAAAGCAGCCCCGATCAATAATTTACCCGGCGGTACGCCTTTTGCCAGCAGCAGGCGCACTGCATGATCACAGGATTCCAGTTGTTCCCTGGTGCTGTATAGCGCAGTATGGTGGCCGGTAACGGTATCATATCCCGTGATAAGGTCATAGGTCATGAGATTGATGCGATCCACCAGGGGTGTTACCTGTTGCCAGTCAACGGCTTCCTGGATATAGCGGGTAAATCCTCCGGCAGCGAAACTGATCTCTTTATCCGGCCCAAGGGTATCGCGCAGGGTTTTTATCAGGCTGGTAAAATGTTCCTTATCCTCCGGAGAATACAGGTGACCAGGCGGGCCGGGCACTACCGGGTATTCCCAGTCAAGATCCACCCCATCTGCCCCAAAATCCTGGAGCAGTTTTTTAGCGGATGCGGCAAATTCCTGTCGGCCTGCTGCTGTTGCAAACACGGGCGAACAGGAATAGCAGCCCGTCCAGCCACCCATGGATACCATCACTTTCATGCGGGGGTTTCTCTGTTTCAATGCCACGCAGTGTTGTAAGGCTGCGCTGTCGCGGGCATTCATGAGCATCATCCGGTTACCTTTCAGGTGGGTAAAACTGAAACAGAGATGGGTGAGTTTTTCTACCGGGAAACTGTCAATCATGGTCGGTCTTCCGGCAAAATATCCGAATATGTCAAATGGTTTTTTTTGTGCCCAACCCGCATCGGTACTTATTACAAAGCAGCACAGGCAGGTCATCCGTAACAGCAACTGTTGGGATGCCTTCAAGAAAGGAATTTGCATGCATTAAATATCGGCTATTCTTTTTTACCCGCGAGCGGCAATGCTTTGTACGGTATGAGCTGAATATGCTTATGCCGGATAATCGCTATGATTTCGGGATCTGTGAACAAGTCGGTCACGCCCTGCCGGTCTGCAGCCACCGCTTCATACCCAATATGGTACACGGCCTTCAGTTCAGCATCATCCAGTCCGGGATGATCCAGGAACAGATAGGTTTTACCGGGTTGCAGGGTATCGAGCATTTTACGGAAAGCCATTTTCTTTTCCTGGGCGGTTTGGTGGGGGCCGATATATCCGGTTTGGAGGACACCATAGCTGGGCAGGTCAAAACGCAGATGGTATTCATCCGCCAGCCGCCGTACAAGGTCCAGCAAGGCCGGTGATAGATGGCTGCAGCCCATGTGATCGGAAAGATGGCTGATATGGGGAACCAGTCGCATAGCCAGCTCAATCTGGGCCCGAAATTCTTTTTCGATATCCGCCATTTGCCAAGGCTGCTCCGATAATGACTGCCCGGGATAGTTTTTGTTGGGATAGATCATCGGATAGAAATATCCCTGCTGGTTAGTAAGGCTGCTGGTACCGGTCAGGGGGCGCCATTTGATATTCTCCCATTCACTGCTGAGCGCCAGGTGTACCCCCGGATCCAGTCCGGGATTTTGTTGCAGCAGTTTTACGGCTTCGGGGAACCAGGGAGATGGTACGATCAATTCGGCAGACTGCTCGATTCCCTGCTGGTAACAACGGATCAGTGCCATATTACCCGAATGGGTAAAGCCCATATCATCGCCCCGGATAATCAGCCGGGTTGGTTGCGCAATGGCATTGCCTGCGTATAATAGCCAGCCTGCAATAAGTAAATGACGGATCATGGTAGTGGCCTGATTGATCCGGTAAGTTACGCATTCATGGGTACCCAATGGATCCGCCGGCATACAGGCTATTCAGATCTTTTTGGCAAAGCAGCAACTGTTTTCTATGCCGGCATATTGTCCGTAATTGGGAATGCGGACATATCCGTTTTTTTGGTAGAGAGCGATGGCTTCCGGCTGTCGCCTCCCGGTTTCCAGTACCGTACGTGTATACTGTTGTTCCTTGGCCCAGGCCTCCAGTTCCTTCAATACAGCGATGGCATAGCCTTTACCGCGATAAGCCGGTAAAACAAACATTCTTTTTATTTCTGCCGACTGTTCATCCATCTGTTTAAAAGCGCCGCAGGCAACCGGCTGTCCGGCATCATATAATACAACTGCCTGCCGGATTGTATCCAGTTGGTTATACCTGGCATAAAACTGATGCTCTGCGCCGTCTCTTGCTGATAGATCCGCATCCAATAGTCTTACCAGTTGGCGAAAAGCTTCATCCGCTGCAGTTGTTCTTTGCAATTGTATCATAAAGGATCCGATCAGAATGCCTGGTTGGGAAAGGGGTTCTTATCCGGCACAACTACTTTATTGAAAGAAAAATCCGTCACCTGGTGGCAATTATTACAGGTTTGTGTCAGGAATATAAAACCACTGCGGAACTGGTCCTTGTTTTTACGTGTAATGGCATGATTCACGCTGTCCAAAGCAGGGAGCAGCATGGGTATGTACTTTGTTTCTTTCCTGGCGGTTTCCACCGTCTGGATGGCTTCTACGGATTCCATGATCTCATGGATCTCGAAATCGGCAAGTCCCCAGTTACCGGCCTGACCGGCCAGCCAGAGTTTGGCATGGTGCTCCTGGATGCCGGTCATGAATTCGCCAAAGCCCGGTTTATAAGTATGCGCAAGCTGTTGCCGGAGGCTGTCTACTTTCTTGGCAAGCGCACTGCTGCTGTGATCGGGTTGGCAGGCTGCCATGCATAAAACCAGGATAAAGGCTATAGGTTTCATGATTGTTGATTTTGCAAAAGTTGTTCATCTGCTGCCGGGTTTTACTGTTTCATTTCCGCCAATTGCTTTTGCAGGCGGAACATTTCGTCGCGCAGCCGGGCCGCCTCAATAAAGTCCAGATCGCGGGCTGCTTTCTCCATCGTTTTTTTGGTTTGCGTGATCACTTTCTCCAGTTGGGGAATGGTTTGGTAGGTTTCCTGTTCTTCGGCCGCACTGGTTTTCACCAGGTCTTCATCCTGCTGCAAAGCGTAAGGACGGGAAGGATCATAGCCCCGGATATCCAGCACGGAGCCTTGTGCAAACACCTGTTCTCGCGATTTGATGATGGTTTTCGGTACTATGCCATGTTCGGTATTAAACGCCACTTGTTTTTCGCGGCGGCGATTGGTTTCATCAATGGTGCGTTGCATGCTTTCCGTGACCTGGTCGGCATAGAAGATCACCCGGCCGGCTACATTCCTGGCGGCTCTTCCGGCTGTTTGTGTGAGCGAACGTTCATTGCGTAAAAAGCCTTCTTTATCCGCATCCAATATTGCCACCAGGGCCACTTCCGGCAGGTCCAGGCCCTCGCGCAGGAGGTTGACCCCTACCAGTACATCAATTTCACCCAGGCGTAACTGGCGCAATATCTCAACGCGTTCCAGGGTATCCACATCACTGTGGATGTATTTGGATTTGATATGGATCCGGCCCAGGTATTTATCCATCTCTTCTGCCATCCGCTTAGTAAGAGTGGTAACCAGCACACGGAAACCCTGTTTCACGGTCCGGTCAATTTCATCCAGGAGATCGTCAATCTGGTTTACACTGGGGCGGATTTCAATCGGCGGATCCAGCAGGCCGGTGGGGCGAACAACCTGCTCAACCACCACGCCCCCGGTTTTTTCCAGTTCATATTCGCCGGGTGTTGCACTCACAAAAATTGTTTGTCCTACCAGGTTTTCAAATTCATGAAAGTTCAGAGGCCGGTTGTCCAGTGCGCTGGGCAGACGGAAACCATAGTCCACCAGTACCAGTTTACGGCTCCTGTCTCCGCCATACATGCCCGCCACCTGGGGGATGGTCTGATGACTTTCATCGATCACACAGAGATAATCTTTGGGGAAATAATCCAGCAGGCAAAACGGCCGGGTACCCGGGCGGCGGCGATCGAAGAAACGGGAGTAGTTCTCAATCCCGTTGCAATAGCCCAGTTCACGGATCATTTCAATATCATATTCCACCCGCTCTTTCAATCGTTGTGCTTCAATGAATTTTCCCCCCTGTTTAAAATATTCTACCTGTGCCATCATCTCATCCTGGATTTCATGCATTACCTGCAGGATCATATCCTTGGGCGCCAGGTACAGGGTGGCGGGGAAGATCGCGGCATTGTCCATTGCGCCCATGCGCTTGCCGGTTTGGGTATCAATGCTTTCAATACTTTCTATTTCATCCCCGAAAAAAGTAATCCGGTATCCGAAATCCACATAAGGCAGGTTGATATCTACTGTATCGCCCTTTACCCGGAAGGTTCCACGCGTAAAATCGCCCTGTGAACGGTTGTACAAGGAATTCACCAATGCATGCAGAAAGCCCTGACGGGATATGGTCTGGCCTTCATGAATACGGATGATCCCGTTTTCATATTCGGTTGGATTACCCATACCGTAGATACAACTTACACTCGCTACCACTATGATATCCCTGCGGCCACTCAGCAACTGGGAGGTTGCCTGCAGGCGCAGCTTATCCAACTCCTCATTAATACTGAGATCTTTTTCAATGTACACATCACTGACCGGCATATAGGCTTCGGGCTGGTAATAATCATAATAGCTGACGAAATAGCCGACGGCATTGTTCGGGAAGAACTGTTTGAATTCCCCGTATAACTGGGCTACCAGGGTTTTATTGTGTGTGAGTACCAGGGTTGGTCGCTGGGTTTGCTGGATGACATTGGCAATAGTAAAAGTTTTACCCGAACCGGTAACGCCCAATAAGGTCTGGTATTTTTCGCCGGACAGTACGCCTTCGGTCAATTGCTGAATAGCGGAGGGCTGGTCGCCGGCAGGCGCATAATTTGTTTGAAGCTGGAAAGGCATAGGAAATGAAGGAGGGTAAAATTACAAAACTATTGCTGTTGCCGGTACCTTCGTTTAACTTTCAGCCATCCGAATTTCAGGTCATCATACACCAGGCCCAGTGCCAGTAAAAGGGCTGCAATAAGCAATGTTTTCAATTGCAATTGTCTGTACAGTACGCCGCTGCATACACCTCCAGTGAAAAAGAAGAAGATGATCTGCGTGCGCAGACGGATAGAACTGAGCAATCGGTCCCGGTGGGTTTTGGCCGGATAAAAAAACAATTGGGATAGTTCGATACCCAGGTCAGTGAACAGTCCGGTAAGATGGGTGGTCCGCACGAGGGAGCCGGATATCTGGGTGACCAGGGAGTTTTGCAGGCCCATGGCAAATAGCAGGCTGCAGGCTATCAGGTCCGGATAATGCAGTTGCATCCGGCCGCCCCAGCAGCCGAATACTGCCAGCAGTGTGATCTCTGCCAGAACGGGTATCCGGAAAATACCTCTTTCACTTTTTCGTGAAATACTTTCAATCAGCAGGCTGGAGACAAAGGAACCCAGAAGAAAACAAAAAATATACCCGAGAAATACCAGGCCTGTCCAGAAATGCAGGCGAATCATTTCATCCATCATATAGGCAAAATGACCGGTAACATTGGTGGTCAGCCGCTGTACGGCAAAAAAACCCGCTACATTCACGATGCCTGCTACAAAGCTCAGTAAGGAGGCGATCCGCAGGTTATGCGACAGGGTTCTTGTTTTTCCGTAGTGGCGAAACATAGCTGCTGAATGATGAAAGCCTGCAAATATACCGATGCGGTACCTCCTTACTCTACTGAATATACTCTTGCTTCATAAGGCCGCAGTTGGTAACCATCCTCTTGATCGGGGTAATTACATAGCAAAAGCCTGGCTTGCCGGAGTTTTTGCGGAATATGCACCATGGCTGTATGGGAACGGAAATTGAGCAGGACCAGCATTTTTTTACCATTGAATTCCCGCAGATAGCTATACGTATCGGGGTTATTTTTATCCAGTAGCGTATAGTTCCCATAAACCCATACCGGATCTGACTTGCGCAGGGCTGTGAGTTTGCGGAAGTATTGCAGCGGTGATTGGGGGTTCTGCTCTTCGGCAGCAACATTGACCTGGCGGTAATTGGGATGGATTCCTATCCAGGGGGTGCCGGTTGTGAACCCGGCATTTTTGTTGGCCGTCCACTGGAATGGCGTTCTGCTGTTATCCCGGCAGGTAAAGGAGATGGTTTGCAGGAATTTTTTCAGGTTGCCGCCGGTTTGCAGCAGGTGCCGATAGGCGTTCAGGGTTGGCATGTCCTGGTATTGTTCGATTCGGGTAAAGCCGGGATTGCTCATGGCCAGTTCATCTCCATTATAATAAAACGGGGTACCGCGCATGGTCAGTAAAAAGGTACTGAGCATTTTGGAAGATCGTTCCCGGAAAGCGGGCGCATCATTACCGAAGCGGCTGACAAGCCTTGCCTGGTCGTGATTGGCCAGGAATACCGATAGCCAGCCTTTTTGGGAAAAGGCACTATCCCAATGGGTAAAGATTTCTTTCAGTTTAAGAACGGAATATCCCTGGGGGGTAGCGAGGTCAACTGCATCAAAAGCATAAGCGATATCCAGTTCGTGCCGGTCAGCATCCACCAGGTTATGTGCATCTTCCAGTGTATTTCCGGCGCCTTCCGCCACACTCATGAGATTGGGGTAATGCTGAAAAACCTGTTGATTCATTTCCTGCAGGTATCCATGCAGGTTTCCCTGCATGGCATAATATTTTGTGAACTGCCGCTCATACCCCGCCGGAAATGCCGGAAATGTGGTGTCCTTCGCCGCAAACTGGAAGGCATCCAGGCGGAAACCATCGATCCCCTTATCGGCCCAGAAGCGCATGATATCATATACTTCCCGGCGCAATTGCGGGTTTTCCCAATTGAGATCCGGCTGTTTTCTTGAAAAATAGTGCAGGTAATAGGCATTGGTCAGCGAATCATAACGCCAGGCATCGTGGTTGATATCAAAAAGGCTATAGCGGTATGGCGGTTTCCCTTTTTCTGCATTCCACCAATGATAATATTCCCGGTAAGGATTGTTGCGGGATTGCCTGCTCAGTTTAAACCAGGGGTGTTCATCGCTGCTGTGGTTTACTACCAGGTCCATGATCAGCTTGATGCCGCGCTGATGCAATCCTTTCAGTAATGCATCTAAATCGGCCATGGTGCCGAAGGCCGGCAGGATAGTACGGTAATCACTTACATCATAACCATTGTCATCATTGGGGGAGGAATAGATCGGGTTCAGCCAGATGGCCGTAATACCGAGGCTTTGCAGATAATCCAGGCGGGAGATAATGCCTTTCAAATCGCCGATGCCGTCTCCATCACTGTCCTGGAAACTCCTGGGATACAGCTGGTAGATGATCGCTTCTTTCCACCATGCTTTCTGGCCCCGGGCGGAGGCCGTTTCCTGTGCATGAATAGCGTTGATGCACAAACCCAGGAGGAGGACTACTGATAAGATTCGCATATTGTGTATTTATATGACGAATTTACAGAACCCGTTTGCATCTGCCGGTTTTGAAATAAGCGATTGTTTTGTGGTATCAACCAGCTACGGATTTACCGTGCGGACGTTATCGGGAGTCCAGCGCCTGTTGTATTTTTTGTTCCAGCCGCAATCTTTCACTGGCTACTTTTACCCTTAGGATGGCTTCCCGCCAATGCCCGATGGCAGTTGATTTGTTTTTATCCTCGTACAAATAGCCCATCAAAGTATGGTAATACTGATCTGCTGGCAATGCTGCCTGTTCGGCCGCCCGGATAGCTGTTTCTTTTCCGGATACCTTGGACAATGCATATAAACGATTCAGCGCCACCACCGGTCCCGGCTGCACCTGCAAAAGCCAGTCGTATAATTGTAACAACTCCTTCCATTGCAAGGCGCCTGCTTCTGCAACAGCGTATTGACAGGCTATGGCGGCTTCCAGGTGATAAGCGGTAAGTGCCGGACTGCCCGCTGATTGCCGGAAATACAGCACCCCTTGTGCGATCAAGGCCTGATCCCATAGTTTCCTGTCCTGTTCTTCATACAGCAATGCATAATCCGGTCCTGCTTTACGGGCCGGAATACGGGAGGCCTGTAAGCACATCAGGGCCATCAGAGCATGTAATTCCGGGTTAGCTGTTCGTTTATCTGCGCAAAGCACTCCTCCCAGGTAGATGGCTTCTTCACACAATTCCTGGCGGATCGTTTCCTGGTGTGTGGCGGAATGATAGCCTTCCGTAAACAAAAGATAAATGATGCGGAGTACATCCGGTAAGCGCTTTGTGATGGCTGACTCCGTTAAATCAAAAGAGAGACTTTGTTGCCCCAACCATTGCCTGGCCCTGTACAGGCGCTTCCGGATGGCAGACTGTTCTGACAGAAAAAGGGAAGCAATTTCATCGGTACTGAATCCGCATATTACCTGTAATGCCAGGCCCGCACTTGATGCAGGGGCTAAATCCGGGTGGCAGATGGTGAAGAACATAGATAGCTGGCTATCCCGGATGCTTGTTGCCCATATACCTGGTTCCGGTTCCTCGCTATCCGGCAAAGCATATTGGGATGCCTGTATGATCTGTTTACCACGTTGTTTCCGCTGCAGGTAGTTGATCATTTTATTGCCTGCAACCCGATGCAACCAGGCAACGGGGTTGGGCGGCAGTCCGCGATAAGGCCAGGATTCCAGGGCGGCTATAAAAGTTTCACTGGCAATATCTTCCGCTGAAGCGATATCATCCAGACCGGTATAACGGCAAAGCGTTGACACGAGCTTTCCATATTCCCTGCGGAACAGGTGTGGAATAAGTTCGGGTGTCAACGCTGAGGGCATCCTGCTATTTTGTTGCAATACGCCGAACCTCTACCGTATTTCCTTCTCCCTGTAAAACCGGGCTTCCTTTAGCGAAAGCAACCGCTTCCTCCAAGGAAGCCGCTTTGATCACCACCAGACCACCCAGGGTTTCCTTGATATCTCCAAAGGGGCCCTGGGTTACCAGGCCTTTGTGATGTACCACGCAGGCATCCTGGAACAAAAGGCCGGTTCCTGAAACAAATTTACCCTGATCTGCCATCGTTTTGATCCAGGCCATGGTCTGTTCCATCCATACCTGAATCTGTTCGGGTGAAGCAACGGATTTGCCATCCTGGTGGCGCATAATGACTGCATACTCTTCCATCATTCGTTGTATTAATGTGCCTATATAACAAATGAGCCGCACAACATGGGACACCGACTTATTTTTTCTTCGCCGTTTTTTTTTCTGCCCGATGCTTTCT
>CAZAOR010000190.1:0-4956 GCA_964486805.1 uncultured Sediminibacterium sp.
GGTACGCGGTACCGTTTCGCTGCCGCACGGAACAGGTAAAACAAAAAGGGTGCTGGTTTTATGTACGCCAGATAAAGAAGCTGCCGCCAAAGAAGCCGGCGCTGATTATGTAGGTCTCGATGAGTTCATCACCAAGATCGAAGGTGGCTGGGTAGATGTAGACGTGATCGTTGCTACGCCTTCTGTCATGCCCAAGATCGGTAAACTGGGTAAAGTATTAGGTCCACGTAACCTGATGCCGAACCCGAAAACCGGAACCGTTACCAATGATGTGGCAGCTGCCGTTAATGAAGTAAAAGGCGGTAAGATCGCTTTCAAGGTAGATAAAGCTGGTATCGTACATGCATCGATCGGACGCGTTTCCTTCTCTTCCGAGAAGATCGCCGAAAACAGTACAGAACTGATCAATGCTATCCTGAAACTGAAGCCCGCTTCTGCCAAGGGAACTTACCTGAAAGGTGTAAGCATGGCCAGTACCATGAGCCCGGGTATTACACTCGATACCAAATCATTAATGAACTAATCCTGGTGATCACGCCAAAGGTGTGAGATGACCCGGGTCTTAAAAACAATTAGTTATGACCAAAGATCAAAAAAATGAAGTGATTGAACTGCTGAAAGACAAATTCAGCCAGTACAACAACTTCTATGTAACTGATACGGAATCCCTGACTGTTGAACAGGTATCTGCCCTGCGCCGCACCTGTTTCGATAAGAAAGTGGAAATGAAAGTGGCGAAAAACACCCTGATCCGCAAGGCCCTCGAAGCCCTGGATGCAGAAAAATATGCAGGTGTTTATCCGGCACTCAACAATGTGACTGCACTGATGTTCTCAGAGAATCCAAAAGAACCTGCGCTGATCATCAGTTCGTTCCGCAAGAGCAGCAATAGCGACAAACCCCTGCTGAAAGCGGCTTTCATCAACGGCGATGTGTACACGGGCGATAATAACCTGGTGACCCTTACGAAGATCAAGACCAAGAACGAACTGATCGGTGAAGTTATCGGATTGCTGCAGTCTCCTGCAAAGCGGGTACTGGCAGCATTGCTGCACCACCACGAAAAACAGGCAGAAGGAGCAGCCGCAGAATAACGCCAATGCAACAACCGGCTGTCCTAAGGGAAAGCGGTTGTTTTATTGATAAGAAAACAAATTTTTTTAAACCCTCCGTCGGATCAGCCCATGCGGCATGATATGAAGACGGAAAAAATTTAGAAACATGGCAGACGTAAAATCATTAGCCGAAACATTAGTAGGCCTGACAGTAAAAGAAGTACAGGAACTGGCCGACGTACTGAAAAACGATTATGGTATTGAACCCGCTGCTGCAGCTGTAGTAGTAGCTGCTGGAGACGGCGGCGGTGCTGCTGCTGCTGAAGAGAAAACATCTTTCGATGTGATCCTCGTGAGCGGTGGCGCCAGCAAGCTGGGCGTTGTTAAGATCGTTAAAGAACTGACTGGTCTTGGTCTGAAAGAAGCCAAAGACCTGGTTGACGGCGCTCCGAAACCCGTGAAAGAGGGTGTTTCCAAAGCAGAAGCTGACGAACTGGCCGCCAAGCTGAAAGATGCAGGTGCGGAAGTGGAAATCAAATAATTCCTATCTTCGAAGAGAGTAGAGAACCGGCAGAGCCTTCTGCCGGTTTTTTTATGGTTGGGATCAGCGGTTTGTGAATTTGCCCAATATTTACCAGATTTATCGGCACAAATACCACTCCTATATGAAACAATCCTTTTTCTGGGCGCTGGGCCTTTGTCTGCTGTTAGCGGCCTGCCAGCAGTCCAATACACCAGCAAAACATTATTTTGATACCAGCGGAATGGATAGCAGCGTTCGGCCAGGTAATGATTTCTTTGCTTATGCGAACGGTAAGTGGATCAGGAATGCGAGCATCCCCGGAGACCAAAGCGGCTGGGGCGGGTATTATACCCTGTTCAATGATAACCTGGAGAAACTGCGTACCATTCTCGATGATCTCTCCGAGAAAAAAGACTGGATAAAGGGCAGTAAGGAACAGAAGGTAGGGGATTTTTATGCCAGTGGAATGGATACGCTGAATTTGGAAAAAATCGGCTACACCCCATTGGTTCCAACGCTCAAACGGATTGATACGATCAGCAGCCTGGCTTCCCTGCAAACCCTGTTAGCTGATTTGGCGAAAGAAGGAGAGGGCAACCTGATTGGTTGGGGTGTTGGCGCGGATGAGAGAAACAGCGCTAAAAATATTCTGCAATTCGGTCAGGCCGGCCTGACACTGCCGGAAAAAGGCTATTATACCCGTAAAGACTCCGCTACTGCCAATATCCGCCGGAAACTGATGGAGCATGCTACCCGTTATTTCCGGATGACCGGCAGGGACTCGGCTTTTGCCGCAAGAGCCGGGAAAGATATATTGGTACTTGAAACCATCATTGCCCATTCGCATCTGGCACCGGTGGAACTGCGTGATCCGGTAAAAAATTACCATAAAATGGCGATTGCTGATCTGCAGAAACTCTCGCCTGCTGTTAACTGGAACCAGCTATTGTTGCAGATGGGTATTCATACAGACAGTGCCGATGTAGGCCAGCCAGCCTATTATAAAGCCCTGAGTGATCTGTTGAAAACACAATCGCTGAATATGTGGAAGGAAAAGATCGCCTTTGATTATATCGCGGCCAATGCCGGCCTGCTGAACAAGGCATTCCGGGAAGAGAACTTTTCTTTCAGCCGACTCTTCTCCGGTGCTAAGAAACAGCCGGAGCGCTGGAAGTCGATGGTAAGTAAAACAGACAATGGGTTGAAGGATTTACTGGGGCAGTTATTTGCAGAGAAGTATTTTCCGCCAGCAGCAAAAACGCGCATGGATGAACTGGTGAATAACCTGCAGAAAGCCCTGAGCGCCCGCATAGCCAAACTCGATTGGATGAGTGATACCACCAAGCAGAAAGCGCAGGAAAAACTGGCTGCGGTTCTAAAAAAGATCGGCTATCCGTCCAAATGGAAATCCTATGATGATGTGGACATAAGCAGGGACGACTTTTTTGGCAATATGGTACGCATTGCGCAGCACGAATACAGGGAAAGCATTGCCAAAGTGGGCAAGCCTGTTGATAAAACAGAATGGGGTATGACCGTACCTACAGTGAATGCCTATTATAATCCGACGTATAATGAGATCGTATTCCCGGCTGGTATCCTGCAGTTTCCCTTTTTTGATCTGAAAGCAGACGATGCCATTAACTACGGCGCGATCGGCCTCGTGATCGGCCATGAAATGACACACGGATTTGATGATGAGGGCCGGCAATATGACGCCCAGGGCAACCTGAAAGACTGGTGGACCGCAAAAGATGCTGCCACTTTCCAGAAAAAAGCCGATGTGCTGGTACAGCAATACAATCAATACATCATCCAGGACAGCCTGCATGTAAATGGTAAACTGACACTGGGAGAGAATCTGGCTGATAATGGTGGCCTGGCCATCGCTTACGACGCATTCAAAATGACGGAACAGGGGAAGTCCAATACCCCGATAGACGGATTTACCCCGGATCAGCGCTTTTTCCTCGGCTTTGCACAGGCCTGGCGGATCGTTACCCGCCCGGAATTGCAACGCACACTGCTCTCGGTAGATCCGCATTCACCCGAAAAATTCCGGGTAAACGGGCCATTGTCAAACTTTGATCCTTTCTATGTGAGTTTTGGTGTCAAGGAAAATGACAGCATGTACCGTAAGCCGGCAGATCGGGCAAAAATATGGTGAGAGAAGTACGAAGTACGAAGTGCGATGGTGCTTTGACATTCTGCTCCATTTTGTACTTTACCCTTCGTACTTCGCCCTTAGCTTTGGTGCTTCTAAAGCTGGAAGCTCAATCCACCCTGCAGGATGTATTTCCCGTAACCTGCTTCCAGGAACAGACCGGTATGGTGTGAAACCGGGAAACGCACCCCCAATCCCAACTGGTAAGCTAACTGGCTTGGGTCAGGGATACCCCCGAGTTGATTGCCGCTTCCGTCCTGGTAATGGCTGTCCCAAATGTTCAGGCCAACCGCCGTTCTGATATACGGACTGATACCGCTACCGGTTGGGATGGTTTGCACCAGGTTCAGCATCACTGACCAACTGTTGAGTGAGGCATTGTACAGCGGGGTTCCGCCGGGGTCGTTGTAGCTGTAGTAGGTAGTATTCGCGGTTCCGTGGCTGACAAGCAGACCGATACTGGCGGTACGGTTGTATTGTACATCCAGGGAACCGGTTACCGGGCCGGTTTGGGTAACCGGTCCGCGATATGCACCATAGAAACCGGCGAACTGGTTCGCATCCAGGTTCGGGAATCCGTAACCGATGTTCAGTCTGACGATGGGCTTAAAAGGGGGGAGTTTCTCATTGGACACTCTTCTGCGGGGATACACTCGCCGCATTCCGCCGTAGTAGCCGCCATAGCCGAAGGCTGGTCCAACGCCCACGCCGATACGCACCTGGGCGGAAGCCGGTGCCAATACTGTGAGGCATGGGAAAAGGCATAAAAACAGGTATTTACGCATAGTTCTCGCTTTTCCCTGTGATTGGAACCAAGCGGTCTGGTTTAGTGAAAAAATGTTAAAAAACTGACTGATTGGCAGCAGGAGGCGATCCCGGGGGAATCTTTATCCACAAAGGGCATTTTGGTCCAAAATTTGTTTTTTAAGTTGTTCTGCATTTACTACCTTTGCCATCCTTATTTTGGGACAATTAGCGGGTGGACATTCTATCATTGTTGTTTACAGGGTGAATGCGCCGATTGTACGTTAAGAGAAGCTCTCCGTTCTCCCCAAATTTTTTTCGCATAAAACCGGTTTTACACATATATGTCAACAACTACCATGAACAACAGGGTCAGCTTCGGGAAAACAAAACACCTGGCTGAGGCCCCTGATCTTCTCGACATTCAGTTAGAATCATTCCGCGAGTTTTTCCAGTTAGAGACCACACCT
>CAZAOR010000191.1:0-2858 GCA_964486805.1 uncultured Sediminibacterium sp.
ATACCCCGCTTTCGGAAAATGTACTGAAACAGGCACTCACCTATCACATTGCTTTGCCTACACCCTACCTGGTTATTTCCAACGGGCCTGATACCTGTGTGTATCACCTGTCCGGACAGCAATTCACCGAATTGACAGCATTCCCTGCTTTCTGAATACAACATACCGGCAGGTACAACGTTTTAAGTAAAAAACTACCATGCACAGGCAAACCAGTACCAGGCTGAAACTAATAGGGCTCCTGCTTTTCAGCGGTTGGCAATTGCTGCATGCGCAGATATTGAATATTGACAAGCCAGATACCGCTGCCTATTCTGCTACCCCGAAAGCCAGTTGTGTCATCAGTTCCGGCCTTGAAGTTGACAAACAACAGCACACCCTATGGGATGCCACCAACACCGCAGAAGCTTCCTACCAGCGGAACAAGGACCTGCTATTGGCAGCAGCCAGCTACCGGTTCACCTATAATGGTCCGGATGATATCCTGAATGCAGGTTATTTCCATCTCCGCTTCCGGCACCAGTATAAAAATAAATACCAGCCGGAGTTTTTTATGCAATACCAATGGGATAATAAAAGGGGGATGGACTACCGTTATATTGCCGGTGCTAATATGCGATACAATTTCTGGAAAGGTGACCAGGTAGACCTGAATGCTGGTGTCGGTTGCATGTATGAAACTGAAAAATGGAATTATGCAGCCGTGGATTCTGTGAAGATCCCTTCCAATCCTGTTCCTGTAACCATCGAAAACATTAAACTGAACAGTTATCTCCGGCTGAACTGGAAAGCCAGCGCCAACAGTGATGTGGTGGCCAGCATATTCCTGCAAACCCGTTTCTCCGGTTTTCAGCCACGCATCGCACCCAGTTTTCAGTGGAATGTACATGCAGGAAAACACCTCGGTATGTCCTTTAGTTTTGCCGGCCTTTATGACAGCGCCCCGGTAGTGCCGATCAGCCACTTTTATTTCAGCTTCTCCAACAGCCTGCAATGGCAGTTATAAAAAAGTCCCGCCACAGCGGGACTGTACAGGAAAATCAATTGGCTGATCTTAAGGGAAAATGCCGAGCTCGGTATAAGAAGTGCCTACTTTATTAATCGCGCATACATAAGCTGCCGTGCGCATATCCGGGATGTCGGGATTACTTTTCCAGATCTCCATGATCTCACGGGTAGCAGTAATCATGGTCTCTTCCAGTCCGCTGTGTACCAGGTCCACTTCTTCTGCGCCATGCATGATAAACTTACGTTCTCCTTCGGTTACCCGCTTACCGGTCAGGCTTTCCATCTGTTCCAGGATATGACTGTTCATATTTTCTGTGAACCTTTTTTCCATCCTGCCATAACGCACATGACTCAGGTTTTTCAGCCACTCGAAATAAGAAACAGTTACACCACCAGCGTTCAGGTACATATCCGGTATCACCATGACACCTTTTTTATTCAGTATTTCATCCGCTTCCGGCGTCAGCGGACCATTGGCCGCTTCTCCGATGATCTTTGCTTTTACCCGGTCTGCATTTTCCCCATTGATCACATTTTCCAAAGCAGCAGGGATCAGGATATCACAAGCCAGTTCCAGTGCATCCCCGCTTTTGGCAAGATTGGTGGCACCGGGAAAATTCAGGATGGAACCTGTGGCTTTACGGTGCTGAAACACTTCTTCTTCATTCAAACCTTCCGCTTTATAAATAGCGCCTTCAAACTCTGCAATAGCCACGATTCTGGATCCATGTTCCCGGAAAAACTTGGCGCAGTGATATCCCACATTCCCCAGTCCCTGCACAACCACTGTTTTACCAGTCACCCCGGTTGTGAGGCCGAGCCGCTCCATAACATCCGGCATATTACAAACCTCCCGCACCCCAAAAAAAACACCCAATCCGGTTGCTTCCTTACGCCCCCTGACACCGCCTTGTGAAACAGGTTTACCGGTCACACATCCTGCCGCATCAATTTCTCCGGGCTTCAGCGAAGCATAAGTATCCACAATCCAGGCCATTTCTCTTTCGCCGGTTCCGTAATCTGGCGCCGGAACATCAATACCCGGCCCAATGAAATTTTTTTTCACCAACTCACTCGTATAACGCCTTGTGATCTTCTCCAGTTCATACACGCTGCGTTTACGTGGACTGATTTTAATACCGCCTTTGGCGCCGCCAAAGGGAACATTCACAATGGCACATTTGTAGGTCATGAGCGATGCCAGGGCCATTACCTCATCCTGGTTGACTTCCTCGCTGAAACGGATACCGCCTTTACAAGGGGTTTTGTGCTGGGAGTGTTGTACCCGGTAGGCCTCAATCACTTCAATAGTACCATCATCCATTTTCACCGGGAAACGCATACTGTAAACACTGTTACAGGCTTTGATCTGTTCCAGTAATCCTTTTTCCCATTTGGTAAACTTGGACGCCTTGTCAAAACTTTTTTCAACGCTCTGAAAAAAGCTATAAGGTTTTTGATTCGACATAGCTGATCGTTTAAGGGTTCTTTTGACTTTATAAATCCGGCAGTTAACTGCCATGAGCAATTTGATTGTTTATCCCGCCTTCTGCTCCATCCGCCTTATTTTCCTGTCAAGGCTGATCAGAAAAACGAATAATCCGAGCAGAATAGTGAGCACGATGGCCACCACCACATAAATTTTTCCGTTGCTCCGCATAAAATCTGCTGACTCGGGATTGGTGACTGGCATCTGTGCTATGGAGATAACCGGTAATAATAACAGGCATAGCCATAACCGTTTACTGATGATATTCATGAAGCATTTTTTTGTGTTGTAAAAGCCTTATCCGTACAAAAAGCGTGGCGATCCAGACGCTGAGCAATGACCAGCCGATAAAAGCCGGGTA
>CAZAOR010000192.1:0-5229 GCA_964486805.1 uncultured Sediminibacterium sp.
TTTCCAATAATACTTAAAGAAAGGGATATCGGCCGGCACTATAGCATCGAATATATGCCGGATGGATGTGGAAATACCGAAACGTTTATTACCCAATAAGAGCAGTGCAGGCACCATGAGCCCGATCAATGGCCCCGAAACATACCAGGGCCAGGGTTGGCTTAATAAATTTGGCATAGAGAAGCTTGGGAGGCTAAGATATTAATAGTCTTTGGACTTTAAATTCTGGTCTTGGGTATTCTATACTATCTGCTCAGCGGCCTGGCAGGCTCCGTCTCGATGTGCTGGATTCAAATAGGCAGATCCTCGGGTCGGATGGCCATATGGCTTTCATCATAGGTGCATTCACCATCCTGTATGAGTAATAGCTGCGGAGATTCATGCCAAACGGAGAAAGTCGTTGCAACAGCATCTGAAACGGGCCGGTACCGGAGGAGATCCAGGTAATAGAGATCAGCGGCTATCGGGGTATTCGTATTTTCAAGCCTGTTCCAGACAACGCTGCTGATATGACAGCGGGTACTGTGTTTGAAGATGACTTGGGGTTTTTGAAATGAATTTTCCCGGATAACAGCGATCTGGTCAGGGGAGGTAAGAGGAATCCAGTTCATTGATCGTACAAATCGCTTAATACTGTCTGAAATATTTGGGATTGGTGGTAGGGCAACCTTTACGGGTGGGGGCGCAGGCAGTAAATACGAGGGCAACTGTTACGGTCAGCAGGATAAAAATGGCTATCTTTTTCATGCAAACAGGTTAAATAAACGATAAGGCTGTATTTTGCGCCGGAACACAGATACCCTTTCGGTGGGAAATGTTGCCCCGGAAGCTGAACATTAATTTGTTAATATCTCTATTCAATTCATAACGAATGCGGGTCCATTTTATTTCAATTGGGGGAAGTGTTATGCACCAACTAGCGATTGCACTCCACCGGAAAGGCTATCAGGTAAGCGGAACAGATGATGAGATTTTTGAGCCGGCCTATTCGCAACTGGCCAGGGAAGGGTTATTGCCTGCCCGGATGGGTTGGCAGCCCGATTTGATTACCAGCGATATAGACGCGGTGATCCTGGGGATGCATGCCCGCAGGGACAACCCGGAATTGCAAAAAGCAGAAGCACTGGGCCTGCCTGTTTTCTCTTTTCCGGCTTATATTTTTCATGAAAGCCGGCAAAAAACCCGGGTGGTGGTAGGAGGGAGTCATGGTAAAACCACCACAACGAGCATGATCATGCATGTGCTGAAAGCAGCAGGCAGGGATTTTGACTATCTCGTTGGTGCCAGGCTGGCGGGTTTTGATCAGTCGGTTCACCTGTCTGATGCGCCTGTTATCGTTTGTGAGGGGGATGAATACCCGGCCAGTGCCCTGCAACCCCAACCCAAATTCCATTTTCTGTTTCCTCACCTGGCCATCCTCACGGGCATCGCCTGGGATCATATCAATGTATTTCCCAGTTTCGAAGGATACCTGGATCAGTTCCGGATTTTTATCGGAAAAATTGAGCCCGGCGGCTTATTGGTTTATAACGAAACGGACCCGGTATTGGAAGAACTGGTCCGTCAATCCCGGAGAAAGGATATCCGTTATCAGCCTTATGGATTGCCGTTGCATTCTATAGAAAACGGTTATACCCGGGTTGAACTGGAGGGTGCCGCAGCTACTTTACAGGTGTTTGGGAATCATAACCTGCTTAACCTGCATGCAGCATGGTTTATCTGTCGGGAACTGGGGGTAAATGCCGGCCAGTTTGTTAAAGCCATGGCTGATTTTCGCGGGGCAGCCAAACGGCTGGAACTGCTTGCCCAAAACGGACAGACCATCGTATACCGTGATTTTGCCCATGCGCCCAGCAAAGTGAAAGCAACGCTGGATGCAGTGCGGCAGCAATATCCTTTCCGCCGATTGATTGGGATCCTGGAACTGCATACCTATAGTAGCCTGAATGCGGCATTTATGCCGGAATACAAGAGCGCCATGGCGTCGGCAGATCAGGCAGTGGTATTTTATTCCCATCATGCCATGGCAATCAAACGGATGCCCGAATTACCGGAGACAGTCGTGCGGGAAGGTTTTGCCAAAGAAGGACTGGTGATCCTGCACACGGCAAAGGAACTGCAGACATGGTTGTCGGGACAGGATCTTACCAATACCAGTCTTGTTTTCATGAGCAGTGGTAACTATGATGGGTTTGATATGCTTACATTCGCAGATACTATTACACAATCAGAAACGAAAAATCATTCATGAAACTTCAGTTGACACGCCCTTTGGCCTTTATTGACCTGGAAACTACCGGCGTGAATATCAGTACAGACCGCATTGTGGAATTGGCTATCGTTAAAGTACTGCCTGACGGTACCCGACAGGTAAAAAGAAAGCTGATCAATCCCCTGATGCCGATCCCCAAATCTGCCAGTGATATACATGGTATCACGGATGAGATGGTAAAAGATGCACCCAGTTTCAAACAGGTAGCCAATGAGGTAAAACAATTCCTGGATAATTGTGATTTGGGCGGTTATAACAGTAACCGGTTTGATATTCCGATGCTGATAGAAGAATTTCTCCGCATTGGTATGGATATGCAGATAGAGGGCAGGCGTTTGGTAGATGTCCAGAAAATATTCCATATGATGGAGCAGCGAACCCTGAGCGCAGCATATAAATTCTACTGCCAGAAAAACCTGGATGGTGCGCACAGTGCAGAAGCGGATGCAGCCGCTACCTGGGAAGTATTGGAAGCACAGGTGGAACGCTATCCGCAGATCGGAGAAACCGTGGAAAGTATTGTGAAGTTCACCGGGGAAGATTCGATTATCGATTTTGCCCGTCGATTCGTGATGGAAAACGGGGTGGAGGTATTCAATTTCGGCAAACATAAAGGCAAGCCCGTTGCCCAGGTGCTGAAAGAAGAACCCCAGTATTATGACTGGATGATGAAGGGCGATTTTGCCCGCAATACAAAACAGAAACTAACCGAAATCCTGAACAGAACGCTGCTGAAAAAGTAAAATTCATTAATTCTTTGTTGAATCTTAGCCAAATTGCTTCCCTTCCCGCGCTGAAATAGTAATTTAGACATTATTTCACTCTTATTGGAAAAAATCGTTATCATACCTACCTACAATGAAATTGAAAATATTCATGCCATTGTACATGCTGTGTTTTCTCTGGAAAAGGGCTATCATGTGCTGGTCATTGATGACGGTTCACCCGATGGAACAGCCAGTCGCGTAAGGGAAATGATGGCGGATTATCCGGGACAGCTTTTCCTGGAAGAAAGAGCGGGAAAAATGGGGTTGGGTACGGCTTATATCTATGGGTTCAAATGGAGTATAGAAAAAGGTTACCAATATATTTTTGAGATGGATGCGGATTTCTCGCATAATCCTGCTGATCTGGAAAGACTGTATAATGCCTGTAAGCAGGACGGCGCTGATCTGGCAATCGGAAGTCGGTACGTACCAGGCGGGAAAACGGAAAACTGGCCACTGGACCGTCAGATATATTCCCGCGGAGGCGCACTCTACACCCGGCTGATTACCTGGATGCCGGTAAAAGACCCTACAGCTGGATTCGTTTGCTACAGCCGGAAAGTGCTGGAAGCAATTAACTTCGATAATATTCATTTTGTAGGGTATGCTTTCCAGATTGAGATGAAATTTGCTGCCTGGAAATTAGGATTTGCGATCAAAGAAGTTCCCATCACTTTTGTTGACCGGAAAGTGGGTATTAGTAAAATGAACAAGGGCATTATCAAAGAGGGTGTTTTTGGTGTTTTGCGAATACAATGGAAAAGCCTTTTCCGGAATTATCGCAAGAAGGTAAAGAACACGAATTCAGTGGACTCGGCACTTTCTTCTTAATGAATCCCTTCTCCAAAGGCCTTTCCCCCGATGAAAAAAGCCCTGATCCAGTTACACCTATCCGTTTTTCTGGCCGGGTTTACCGGTATTTTGGGTAAACTCATTTCCCTGCCTGAAATGGTGCTGGTTTGGTACCGGATGTTATTGACAGCATTGATCCTGGGCGTTTTACAGATAACCCGCACCGGCAAACCAATCCGCCTCCAACCCAAAGAAGTTTTCCAGTTATTAGGCATCGGCTCCCTGATTGCCCTGCACTGGGTTTGTTTTTACGGGAGTATCAAGCTGGCAAATGTATCCGTTGGCCTGGTTTGCTTTGCCGCTGTCGGCGTTTTCACTTCTATGACCGAACCGCTCATGACCCATAAACCCTTCAGTTGGCCGGAACTGCTGCTGGGTACTCTCAGCTTATTTGGCATTTATTTGATATTTCATTTTGACAGCCGTTTCCGGACAGGCATCCTCTTAGGAATCCTATCAGCCCTGTTAGCAGCAGTATTTTCTGTACTCAATAAACGAATCGTAAACCTGGCGGCAGCACAGCGAATCATGCAATACGAAATGAGCGGAGGATTGTTTTTACTGACTGTTCTCATGCCGTTTTACCTGCATGCCACTCCGGGGGCACTTATTTTCCCCAGTTTACCTGACTGGTGCTGGCTGCTAGTACTCAGTGGCCTCTGCACGGTTATAGCGATGGAACTGATGTTACAATCCCTGCGAAAACTGAGTGCTTTTACACAGACCCTGACACTGAACCTGGAACCGGTATATGGTATCGTTTTGGCATTTTTCCTGTTTCATGAGAACAGGGAACTGAACCGCTATTTTTATATTGGCTTTGCCTGTATCGGAATCTCTGTGCTGTGGCAGATGTACCGGGTAGTGCGCTATAAGCGGCTATGATTATTTGAGCCGGTAAGCAATCACACGATTGCCATAAAACGTAGGCACATAAACGATTTTTTCGGAGGGGTTGTAGCCGATATCTGCAGTATTCTTTTTTTCTGAACGGGTATCCAGCATGATTTGTGGGGTATGCCCGTTCTGAACATAATAGATTACTCCATTCCATGCTGATACAAGGTATTCGTTGGGTTTTACCTGCTCCAGTCCGTCAGTACTGGGGTCCATGCCTGTAGCAATAATCCCGTTCCCCCCATCCGCCAATATTCTTAATAACTGGCCATGATCCAGTACCAGCAGGTCATCCCCCAGGGAATAGAGCCCGTTGGGGCCCTGCAGGTTTTCGGCAATCGGTGCAACAAATCCTTTTTCGATCTTATAGACTTTATTGACCCGGGTATCACTTACGTACACTATTCCGTTATGGTTGACGGCAATATCATTCAGGAAAAC
>CAZAOR010000193.1:0-3914 GCA_964486805.1 uncultured Sediminibacterium sp.
TGGGGACATCCGGATGATTTCAAAGGCCCGGTGGTATTTCTCGCTTCTGAAGCCGGGGCTTATGTACATGGAACCATCCTGGTAGTAGATGGCGGCTGGATGGGGCGATAAAATGCCTAGACTTATTTAACATACGATTGCAAATCCTGGCTGTGTAAAAGCAGGCAGACAAAACTGAAAAGATGGAAATCCGTTTTCAATCCAGTCCGAAGGAAGTGAAAGGAATGAGTACAGCAGAACTTCGGTCCAATTTCCTGGTACAAAAACTCATGCAGCAGGATACCCTGCAACTGGTGTATTCGCATTATGATCGCGCGATTGTTGGTGGTGTTCAACCCGTAACCCAAAAGGTGGAATTACCGAATGAAGCAGAATTGCGCGCTGACTATTTTTTACAGCGTCGTGAAATAGGCATTATCAATGTCGGCGGAAAGGGCCGGGTTCTGGCGGATGGTATGGTGTACGAGCTGGAGAAACTGGATGCGCTCTACCTGGGAAAGGGAACTAAGTCGGTATCCTTTGCCAGTGCGGATGCGGCCAGCCCTGCACAATTTTTCATGATGTCAACCCCTGCTCATCACACCTATCCGAATCGTCAGATGACAAAGGAGGAGGCTGCACCTGTTCAGTTGGGAGAAACAGCGACGGCCAACCAGCGGAGTTTGTATAAATATATTCACCAGGATGGCATTCAGAGCTGCCAGTTGGTTATGGGGCTTACGATCCTGAAGGACGGCAGTGTATGGAATTCGGTACCGCCACATACTCATACCCGTCGCATGGAAGTTTATTTCTACTTTGATTTGCCGGAAGCGCACCGGGTATTTCACCTGATGGGGCAGCCCCAGGAAACGAGGCATATTGTGATGGCCAACCATGAAGCCGTGATATCACCTCCCTGGTCGGTGCATTGCGGTTCCGGTACCACCCATTACGGTTTTATCTGGGCCATGGCCGGGGAGAACTATACCTTCACAGACATGGATCCTGTGGCGATAGGGGAAATGCTATAATAAATTAAATGGGCGATAGTCAATTGTCAATAGCATTTCTCTTTTTGACTATTCACAGTTTTACTTTCACCACCAGTTTCTTGATCATACCTTCCCCGATCATCGGGGCATGTACATCTTCCGGGTAAAAGATGGCGAACTGCCTGTCGCAAAGACCGAAGTACATATCGGGTGCATCATTGTAATACATCACATCCTTCTCCGGATTGTAAGCGCCTTTCGGCTGCTGGCAGGAGGTGCGTGGTTTCCAGCCAATGGTTTCCTTGCCATGTATGCAAACCTGTATATCTATATACCGGTTATGGCATTCAAATTTGGCGGTGCTTTCTTCTGCCCGAACCCCTGGTTTATCAGAAACGATGGCTTTGAGTTGGTCACCGTCAATATCCCATTTACCCGGCTCCAGTTTTTCCAGGTCGGTTGAGAGGATATAATCAAAGGCTTTTGTAAAAAGAGGATGTAAGGCGGCATAAGAAGTGGCCTGGGAAAGGCTGTCAGCAATCATGGTAAGCTAAAAATTAGAAAGGGGGATCTGGTTTTCATCCCCCTTTGTGATCAATCTTGTTAACGTTGTACCCTGCCGCTGCCATCACCCTTCATCAGGTCTTTCACTTCGCTGAGGGTGGCATGGTTAAGGTCGCCCGGGATGGTATGTTTCAGGGCGGAAGCGGCCACACCGAATTCTGCGGCTTCCTGCATAGGCATTGCCGTTACCAGGCCATAGATAAATCCGCTGGCAAATGAATCACCGCTGCCTACGCGGTCAACAATGCGTACTTCATACTGGCGGGTATGGTAAAACTCGTTGCCGTCATATACCAGTGCACTCCAGCCATTGTCAGAAGCGCTATGGCTTTCGCGCAGGGTAGAAGCAATGTATTTGAACCCAAACTTCTCCTTCATCTGGCGGAAAACACTTTTATATCCGTCGAGGTTCAGTTCTCCTTTGGTAACATCGGTGCCTGCTGCTTTAAATCCGAGGGTGGTTTCTGCATCTTCTTCGTTACCGATGCATACATCTACATACTGACAGAGGCGGGTCATCACTTCCCGGGCTTTTTCCTTGCTCCAGAGTTTTTTGCGGTAGTTCAGGTCAATGCTGGTGGTGATACCCTTGGCTTTGGCGGCTTTCAGGGCGGCCTCGGTTAGTGCGGCGGCTTTATCACTCAACGCAGGCGTGATACCGGTGGTATGGAACCAACTGGCACCATCCAGTATTTTGTCGAAATCAAATTCGGAGATTTCCACATCGGCGATGGATGCGCCGGCACGATCATAAATCACCTGGGAAGCGCGCATGGAAGCGCCTGTTTCCAGGAAATAAATTCCCAGGCGTTTACCTCCGCGGGCAATGAAACGTGTATCCACACCGTAGCGCCGGATATGGTTGATCGCCGCCTGGCCGAGGGCATTTTCCGGCACTTTGGTCACGAATACGCCATCCAGGCCGTAATTACTGAGCGCTACCGCAACATTGGCTTCCCCGCCCCCGTATGTGACATCGAAACTGTCGCTCTGAACAAATCTTTCAAAACCCGGGGTAGAAAGGCGCATCATAATTTCGCCCAGGGTCACAACTTTTTTTGGCATGATCAATCGGATTAAATGAATGAAATGGAATCGGGGTATCAGCGATTTAATTTATCTTGAGGCACTGTAGCCCAATTGTTCAAATATCAGCAGGCTGCAGAGAAAACGGAAGGCTTTTGCCGAATAAAAATACGCAAACGTTTGCGTAAGAAATTCAAAGATTTCTTTCGTTTTCAGATAACATTGCTACACGAAAAAAAGCCATATGGAAAAGAAGGATCAGATACTGTCAGCAATCCCCGAACAAGGCATTTTACCCCTCTTTTTCAATAAAGATACCACCGTTAGTATTGAGGTGCTGAAAGCGCTTTACGCAGCAGGCATCCGTTCGGTTGAGTATACCAACCGGGGAGAAGCAGCGCTCCGCAATTTCCGGGAAATGCGCAGGGTTGCTGATGCCGAACTTCCGGGTATGACACTCGGTGTGGGCACCATCAAAAACGGAGATGCGGCCAAAGCTTTTATAGACGCCGGTGCAGATTACCTCATTTCTCCGGGACTGGTAGAATCGGTTGCAGAACTGGCTGATACCTATCGCATGCTCTGGGTTCCCGGATGTATGACACCTTCTGAGATCATCCGCGCGGAAAACATGGGTGCGCCGATGATCAAGCTATTCCCCGGAAATATACTCGGACCGGGATTTCTTTCCGCTATCAAAGAACTGTTTCCGAACCTCTACTTCATGCCGACTGGCGGGGTAGAACTGGATAAAGACAATATTGCCGGCTGGTTTAAAGCCGGTGTATGCGCCGTGGGGATGGGCAGTAAGCTCATCACCAAACAACTGCTCGAGAACCGGGATTACGCCCAGATCACCAAAGCCACGCAAACCGCGCTGGCTATTATTCAGACCATTAAATCAGGATCATGACAAAAGAAAAAGTTGGGAATTACCGGTGGGTGGTGGTGAGTTTGTTGTTTTTTGCCACAACCATTAATTATGTCGACAGGCAGGTGATCGGGTTATTAAAACCAACACTCACGGCCGAGCTGCATTGGGATAACACCACTTTCGGGTATATCAACGGCTTTTTCCAGTTGTTTTATGCACTGGGCCTGCTCATCTTCGGGCGGGTCATCGATAAAATAGGTACCAAGGTTGGCTATACCATTTCCATCGTGGTTTGGAGTATTGCGGCGATGGGCCATGCCCTGGTGCGCACGACCCTGGGTTTCACCGTCGCTCGTTCCGGACTGGGACTGGGAGAATCCGGCAATTTCCCGGCCGCGATTAAATCGGTTGCAGAATGGTTTCCGAAAAAAGAGCGGGCTTTTGCCACGGGTATTTTTAATTCGGGCGCCAATATC
>CAZAOR010000194.1:0-5297 GCA_964486805.1 uncultured Sediminibacterium sp.
ATTACCGGATGAGCAGCATCACACGTTACTTTTTAAACACTTTCGGCATAGTCGCAGATCTTTCCCAACCCTGGCTCCATGTGCCCCCTAATACTGATTTCGACAATTCGGTCGTAATCGCCCGGAGCAGCCGGTACCGCTCACCCCAAATATCCTACCGCTTTCTGAACCGCTATCCCAACCTGGTATTTGTGGGCTTGCCGGATGAATATGCAGATTTCAGGGAGCAGGTACCCGGCGCAGTTTATCATCCGGTGAAAGACTTCCTGGAACTCGCTTCGGTAATAGCCGGAAGCAGGCTTTTTATCGGCAACCAGAGCTTCCCTTTTGCACTCGCGGAAGCGATTAAAGCCAGGAGAGTACTGGAGGTTTATTATCAAAGTCCGAATGTCATGACCGAAGGGCCGAATGGCTATGCCTTCTGCTATCAGCCTCAATTCGAACAATTAGTACACTCCTTAATGTCCACTTAAACAGCAATAGGCAAGACTATGAAGCAATTCTTTCGGAATCTTTTACATCTGATCGGCTATGATATCGTGAAAGTGAATGTGCATGCCGACAGCAAGGCCAGGAAAATAAAACAGGTTAAGGTCGGGAAATTTATCATTGCGATGCCCGGCAACAATGTACAAATCAGCACCTATAAATACCGGCCGGACGCCAATAGCATCCTGGGAACCCTGGCTGCTGCAATCGCCAAGAAATATCCCGCTCTTTCGGTAATTGATATTGGCGCAAATGTAGGGGATACCATTGCCGTGATACAAACAGCCATCGAAGTGCCCGTCATCGGCATCGAAGGCGATAACACTTCGTTCGGATTCCTGCAGAAAAATGCCGCGCAATTCAGCAATGTAACATTGCTGCAATCCTTTTTAGGGGAGAAAAAGCAGGAGATTCAGGTGGCCTTTGAAAAAAGCGGCTGGAATACCACCCTGGTTCCGGTCACTGCCGGTCAGCCACTCACACTTAAAACCCTGGATGAAGTGCTTACCGAAAGCGGTTTGTTCGACCGGACGCTGAAAATGCTGAAGATCGACTGCGAAGGATTTGACACCATCATTCTCCGGGGTGCAGACAGGCTATTGCAACAACACAAACCGGTCATCTTTTTTGAATACAACAAAACCAATATGCGTGCCATTGGCGAAGACGGGTTGTCCACCCTTTTCTCCCTGGAAAAATACGGTTATCCTTCGGCGTTGTTCTTCGATAATTATGGCCGTTATATGCTTACCGCCCCACTCCAGGATAAAAAACTGATCCAGTCATTACATCATTATACAGAGGATGGGATAAGTCAGGTCGGCTATTACGATATCTGTTTGTTTCACCAGGAAGATGCGCAACTGGCAGAGCAATTCACAGCATCAGTCACCCCGGATGCATAAGCAATTAAAGGGCGATTTTTCTGGGATGCCCGCGTTTTGTGAGTAAATAATATTTGGGTTCTTCATAATGATTTTCGGCAGTAAACGGACCCGTGAACAGTTCACCCATCACATCTTCCCGGACAAAAAACGCATTCAATCCTGCAAAACTGCTGGCTACCAGTTTATATCCTTTTTCGGCACCCAAGGCCGTCATTGCCTCAAGGCTTGCACCATAATAGCTGGACTTATCACACATGGCACCGGGGTCATAAGGAACTACATAATGATCGCCCGGCCGGTAAATGGAATTATATTCAATCACCACTACACGGGGACGATAATGCGAAATTGCCTTCCAGACATGATAGTCGTTCCGGTCAATATCTATCGAAAGAAGATCAAACTCCTTGGGTACCCCAGCCCGGTCAAACAATGATTCGATGTTTTCGGCAGTAATAAAACTATGCACTACAGTCAATTGCCCCTTTGCAATGGCATTCGCACAAGATACCTGTATAGATCGCACAAATTTTTCATCCCCATCCATCCACAATCCCTTCCATCCCTGGTACAGGAGATAGGTGGTATTGGTTTCACTGCCATCCTCCACACCAAACTCCACAAAATATCGATTGGTCGTTCCGATCCGCCTGAAAATTTCCCGGATGATGCCATCTTCGCCAAATTGTGAATACACCTGGAACTCATACTTATTTAATTTATCGGGCGCATCATACCTGGGATTATGCAAGAGGTTACGTTCCAGGTAGCTTTCCACTTCCAGGGCATGTAACATGGCTAATTTGGTATCCATATGCTCCAGGTACAAAGTACGTCTGAGCTTGGTGTACAGGATATTCTTCCATTGATGTAGGAGCCCCATGATCGTCATTGCTTAAATGAATAATGCCCAAATATAAAGTTTCTGGCACTGGGATAACCATCGTGCACATTTAAACAAATCCGGTATGCTGATCATCCGGGATAATACTGCCTAAGCCCGCTTGCTTTTATGGGTGATTTATCCGGATACCCGTCTTGGATGTCCAGGCACCGTGTATAGAAAATAACGCGGCGGCTCGTAGTGATGCTGTGCAGTAAACGGCCCCGCAAAATATTTTTCCGCTAGCTCCTTCTGAACAAAAAAAGCATTCACTCCGGCAAAACTGCATGCAACCAGCACATATCCTTTTGCTGCACCCAACTGGCAAAGGGCTTCCAGGCTCGCACCGGTGTAACTGGTACCGTCCCACATCGCTGCCCCGTCATAGGGCACTACAAAGTGAGTGCTGGGACGAAAGACTGCGTTGTATTCAATAATCACAACCCGCGGACGGTAATCAGTAATAGCCTTCCAGACATGGTAATCATTGCGGTCGATATCAATCGATAACAAATCCATCTCTGCGGGCACCCCGGCTTCCTGGAATATTTCCTGGATATTCTCCGCCATTATGAATCGCTGCATCGCTTTCAGCCTGCCTGCCCCGATAAGTTTGCTGAAATGCCGGTGGATGGCCTGTATATTGGCAGCACTCCCATCCAGCCATAAACCCTGCCACCCATCCTGGTGCAGGAGATAGGTGGTGTTGGTTTCCACACCGGTCTCTACGCCGAATTCTACAAAATAGCGGTTGGTGACACCGATACGGCGGAAGATCTCTTCCAGGATACCATCTTCCCCAAACTGGGAAAATGCCTGAAACTCAAAGCGGTTCAGTTTATCAGGCCCCTGGTAACGGGGGTGATTGTACAGGTTAGCCTGCAGATAGGCATCGATGGATAACTGGTTTTCTTTTGACAGTTTCAGGTCCATGTTTTCGAGGTAAAGCGTCCGCCGCAACCGGGTATATAATCTTTCCTTCCATTGTCCGAAACTGCCCATAGCATGTGTTTTAACGGGGTAAAAATAAAGGAAAGTTTACGGTACCCGGCATCTTACATTTGTAATAGTGAACCGGATTAAAGACTGGATATATGATATGATTCGTTTGCTGGCAGTTACCGGCAAACGGCCAAAGCCTGGGCACCCCAGGGCCCTGCTGGTAAGGGTGGATGAGATCGGAGATTTTATGCTCTGGCATAGTTTTATTGTACCGGTTCTCCAGGCTGCTGAGTTCCGGCAATTCGAATGGCATTTCTGCGGTAACAAAAGCTGGAAGACCCTTTTCGACCAGTTCTATCCCGGTGTTCTGCAGGAAACCTGCTGGATGGATAAAATGGCTTTCAAGAAAAAAATGGGGTACCGTTACCGCTTTCTGCGGGAGATCTACCGGAAAAACTTTGCACTGGTCATTAACCCGACTTATTCGCGTGACAAAAGATATGATGACAGTATTGTCATGGCTGCAAAAGCTGCCAAGAATATCGGTATGCAGGCGAATTCAGAATGCCTGCGACCTTATGAAGCGGGATATGATGCCGGCTTGTACCAATCAGTTTTTGCCCTGCCCGAAAAACCTGTTTTTGAATGGTTGCGTAACCGGGCATTCGCGGAATTCCTGACAGGAGAAAATTTGGCCATTCAGCGCGTATTAATCGGGGAAGATCGGATACCGCCCAGACTGGCCGGATTGCCTGAAAACTATTGTGTCATCTTTCCGGGCTCAAGAAGTGCAGCCCGGATATGGCCTGCTGAAAATTTTGCTGCCATCGGCTCTTTTGTGTCCAAAACATTTGGCTGGGCGATCGTAGTTGCAGGCGCCCCTGCTGACCGCTATTATGCGGATGATTTCGGCAGGCATTATGGATCTCCTGTTATAGATCTCTGCGGTAAGACTACACTACCGGAAACCCTTGCTTTACTCAGGCATGCCCGATGCATGGTTTCTGTAGATACCGGCTCTATCCACCTGGCAGCAGCCGTCGGCTGCCCGGTTTACGGCATCTTCAATGGCTCACAATATGGCCGTTTTTCACCCTACCCGGCTGAGTTGGCACCGGATTTCCATGCTTTTTATCCCGATGAAATCGCGCCTTTATTAGCGGATGCCGCTATCGTTCGCGAACGTTTCGAATTTGTAGTTGATATCCCTTATGAACTAGTATCTGCGGATAAAATTATTCAGGCAATCAGATCGGGATTTCGGGGATCTCCCCATTTGGATGAATAGTCCCTGGTCAATAAAGGAGCCAAAGCAGCTATTGTAAACAATATTTACATAGCGGTGTATCCCGAGAACAGAGGCATCATTAAGACCCTGGTATCCGGATTCAAAAAATAACTGCCGGTGTATTGTTTGCTTACAATCTACGGTTCACCAGTTTTCCATACCCAGCTTTGTTTTCAGGGCAAACAGCCATTTCCCGAAACGGGTTTCCAGAAGATAATGCAATGTCTTCAGCCGGAACTGCCATAGCACCAGTTTGAGTGAAAAGCCAAAATAAGATTCATATATCCTGCGGCTTTCTTCCAATGAGCGCAGGTATTGGGTACTGCTGATACCGGTGTCGTCGAATACTGTAATCAGTTGATTGTAGTAAGCATATTTTTCCTGCGCGATGCGGCACATCAGGTCATAATCCATCCCAATCTTGTAGGCATTATTGAATAGGCCTGCCCGGTCATACACAGATTTTTTCAGAAACCAGGTAGGATGTGCCACACTGCGCATACCCCGGTATAATTTATCCGGCTCAAAAGGCTTTCCGACTACTACATAACGGCCGCCGCGCACCAGCCCGATATTCCCGCTGATCCACTGTACCTCCGGATGTTTTTCAAAAAATGCATATACCCCGGCAAGCACTTCTTCTGAAGCATAGCGGTCGCCGGCATGCAGCAGGTGTATGATTTCCTGTCCGGCTCGCAGGATACCTTTATTGAAAGCATCTGCGATACCCCGGTCCCGTTCGGATATCCATTTTCGGTAAGGTGGCTGTGGGGTGTTCTGCAGCCATTGTGCAATATCGTCCGTACTG
>CAZAOR010000195.1:0-6048 GCA_964486805.1 uncultured Sediminibacterium sp.
TTTTCTTTACTGGTTTTTAGTGGGAAGCCTTCCAATTTTTGGAGGGCTTTTTTATGGTATAAAAAAATACTGAGGCTACCTGTCACGCCACGGCGTGATTCGATCCCTTCTGATCTCCTCCCATATTTTGTAGCCATCTGCTCTGAAGCAGGGGATAAAATTGTGCAAGAAAAAAAGGCCGGATCAGGTAAAACTTTGCACAATAAGCCCCCATGAAAACAGGATAAGTGCACAACAAACTGACAAAAGAAAAACTGGCAAATCAGCTATCTTTATCGGCTACCCGACAAACAAAAACCCTGTGCTGCCAGCTGGAGCAGCAGTTATAATACCTGATCATGCAACGACCCTGGAACCTAGCCAGTTTGCCTGTTTATAGTTTGGCCACTTATCGGGCAGAAAGGCTGAATATGAATATCTGTACCTATGTTACGCCAATCAGTATGCAACCAAAATTGTATGCGATTGCGGTATACCAGCATACCCTTACCTTACAGATCATGCAGCAAACCGAGGTTGCTGTTTTGCAATTGCTGCACGCCGGACAATATGGATTAGTCAGGCATCTGGGGCAGAAATCGGGGCATGTTTTTTCAAAGCAGTTGTGGCTGCAGCAAAAGCAACTACTTACTTCGTGGAAACAATTTACCGTTTTAAAAGATGCAGCCGCTTATGTGCAATTACAAAAAATACAAACCATTTCAACCGAGGGCGATCATGTGCTTTTTTTATACAAAGCCCTCCATTTTCAATCCTTGTCTGCCGACATTTTAACAACAGCCCTCCTTTCGGCTAAAAAAATAATACGGATATGAAACCGGAAGACACAGACCGTATCATTGAAATGGCCTGGGAAGACCGTACCCCTTTCGAAGCCATTTACCTGCAATTCGGATTACGGGAACCCGCCGTTATCGCCCTGATGCGCAAACAGTTGCACCCGAATAACTTCAAACGATGGCGCCAACGTGTGAACAGTGGTGTTAGTCAAAAACACCTGCACAAACGCCCAGCGGGTATCCTGCGTTTTAAAAGCAGTTTACAACGGCAAATTACCGGGAACAAAATCAGTAAGCGATAATCCTCTTTCCCTTCCTGGTATTCGCTTAATGGCTCCAATTAAACCGATTATATGGAGGATGGCCGGAAATTACTAGCCAGAAAACTCAGTGACCCATCACCTGATTATCGGGAGTCCTCCACAATGCCGACAATTTTTCAAAAGCTACTTCAAAAAAATATTGTTAACCAATATACCTGGGCGCAGTCTCTGATATAGCGCGGCTTTTGCCAAAGAATAAGGTTGGTTTACCAATAAAATACTTCAGTCAATATCTAATTACAGATTTTAATAGATAAAGAGCCTTGTCTGCAGAATGCGAATCGATGAAAATCTGCAATAACAAATAGTCTCTACCTTTTTTAACATGTTTTATCGGTCAACAGCGGATATTACCCGGCGAGGCGCCAATAGTTTTAAACTTTCGCTAAAGAAGTGTATCCCGGTAAACGTTGCACTTCCATTCGCATCAAATATCTGTGTTTGAAAACGTATAACCTGAAAATACAGAGATATGAAAAAGCTAGTTTTACTTTCCGCCGCAGTGATCAGCCTGAGTGCTTCCGCTTTTGCCGCATCTGGAAAAAAAGCTGAAAAAATGGCCATGAAAAAAACTGAGATCACAAACAGCTGGTCGCCCTCGTATTTTACCGAAGACGCATTTTACAGAGATTTCGGCAACCTGCCGGTGATTGCCTGGGACCAGGTAGGTGCATTTACAAAAGCCAGTTTCCTTCAAAACGGTCAAACAATATCCGCCTACTATGACCGGAATAATGAACTGATCGGTACCACCACCGCTAAAAGATTCCGGGATCTGCCTGAAAAAGCACGCATGCAAATCCGGGAGAAATATGCGGACTATACCGTGAAAAATATTATCTATTTCGATGAGAACGAAGCCAATGGTGGCAGTTTCCTCTTGTACAATCAACCGGAAGACCAGGACAATTATTTTGTGGAACTGTCGAAACCCGGCCATAATATCGTTTTACAGGTGGGCCTGACTGGTCATGTCAGCTATTTCGCCGATATGAATTAATACACCTATGAATACTACTTCCACCCGGTCCTTTACCGGGCGGTCTAGTGCTTTTTGAGCGCTGTGCTGCGAATATTTTAAGCATATTTTAACGGGCAGGCATCACATAACCCCATCTGCTGCGTATCTATCTAAAACAGGACTTGTGAAGTATCGGGAGCTAACTGCCTGGGAAAGAAAAAACTGAACGCCTGAGAACGCCATTTATGAGTCTGAGTTTTACCAAGCGAACCCTGCTTACCTTTTATACCCTGGCATTATTCCTGATTGCCGGATCCTGCGCTGCCGTTCGGGCACAGGTTCCGGAGGAGCATGACCTGCCCCAGCTCATTCAAAAACTGCTGCATCCCCATGGGAAACCGGTAAGCAGTGATACAATACCCCAAAAATTGCTCTTCAGCTTTTTCCCCGGTGCAGGCTATTCCTTGCAAACCGGTTTTGCAGTTACGGCGGGGGCGTCTCTGGCCTTTTTCACAGATACTGCTCCTGCACGTAAAATCAGTAATATTCTCACCAGCGCCACTTATTCGCAGTATAATCAATTCATTTTTCCGCTGGCGGCGAATATCTTCACCAGGGGTAATCAATACAATCTCCTGGTAGATTATCGTTTCCTGGATTATCCATCCACTACCTTCGGGCTGGGACCTTATACCACCCCGGAAGATGGGTATGGAATCAGTTATAACAGTATCCGGCTACACCAGACCCTGCTCAGGAATCTGTCGGGCGATTGGTACGCAGGCATGGGTATTTACTACGACCATTGCTGGAATATCAAGGAACTGGATCCTCCCGAAGGCGTAAAAACTTCGCTGGAAAAATATGGCGACGAACCGCAGGAGACTGCAGTAGGGCTGGCGTTCCGGGTATTAAAAGATACGCGGGACAACCAGATCAATGCAAAAAGCGGCTCGTTTGCAAGTTTTGTTTTCCGTCCCAATTTCCGTTGGATGGGAAGCGATAATAGCTGGCAAAGCATGCAGCTTGATTACAGAAAATATATTTCCCTCCCGCATAACCAGGTACTGGCTTTATGGAGTTTCGACTGGTTCAGCCTTGGAAAACCGCCTTATCTTTTGTTGCCGAGTACCGGATGGGATGACCAGTATAATACCGGCAGGGGATATATTCAAAGCAGGTACCGTTCAAAAAATATGGTCTATGCCGAAGCAGAATACCGTTTCGGTCTCTCCCAGGATGGAGTATTGGGAGCGGTCATCTTCGCCAATGCCCAGTCTTTTTCCCGGTATTTATCTGATCAACTGAGTGTGGTAGCCCCCGGTGTGGGTGCTGGCCTGCGCATCAAACTGAACAGACATTCCCATACAAACCTGTGTATTGACTATGGTTTCGGTATGGATGGTTCGAGTGGTTTTTTCCTGAACCTGGGTGAAGTTTTTTAATTTTTTTTCTGCAATAACATTCGCCGGCTCCAGGTAAATACCAGGAAAGCGGTGAGTGCGCAACCGGTCATGACGGCAGCCATTGGAAATGCTGATGTGTTTTGCAATAATCCTATCAAGGCAGAAGCACCCGCGCCGATGGTCATTTGTATGGCACCAATTAGTCCGGAAGCATTACCTGCACTATGGCCCAATTTAGCCAAAGCCAATGCTGTTGCATTGGGGAAAATAAATCCCTGGCAACACAAGAAAAGAAAAAGCAGCAGCACAGTACTGTAGAGCTGAATATGGCCTGTTAGAACCAGTGTTGTAAACAGCAGACCGGTCAGGGTTTGTGCAAGTGATGCGATCCGGATAATGGCTGCACTGCTGAAATGATTCAGGGCAATATTGTTCAATTGACTGGAGCCGATCAGACCGGCAGCAATGATGGCAAAGATCCAGCCGAACCCGGCAGCCGTAACCCGGTATAAATCCATAAAGACATAAGGAGCGCCTCCGAGGTACGCATACATACCTGCATAAGAGATAGCGCCGGTGAGTGCATAGGTAATGAATTGGGGATGCTTTAATACGGATGCAAAATCCCGGAGGATGGGAATTGGTTTGAGGGAATAGGCAGGATTGGGACTTTTACTTTCCGGTAAATAATAATAAGTGCCTGCCAGTATCAGCAGGATCACCAGGATCAATGCGGCGAAAACATAGCGCCAGCCCCAGGCTGCAGTGATATAGCCGCCAAGCGCCGGGGCAATGATGGGAGATACTGAAACGACCAGCATCAGCAGGGAAAAAATCCGGGCATTCTGATGCACATCAAACAGATCGCGCACCATCGCCCTGGCAGCTACCATCCCGGCACATCCGCCCAATGCCTGGAATAATCGAAATACGATTAACTGTTGCACCGATCCGGATAATGCACAACCGATGGATGCAAATAAGTATAAGATCAGGCCGACGTACAGTGGTGGTTTCCTGCCGAATCGTTCCAGCAGGGGACCGTACAATAACTGACCAGCTGAAATACCGATAAAAAAACTAGAGAGGGATAATGTCACCCGGGATATATCTGTATGCAGGTGCCTGGCAATATCCGGAAAAGCCGGGAGGTACATATCAATCGATAGCGGGCCGATGGCCGTAAGCAGTCCCATAATCAGGATCACAGTAAAGCGGGCTTTCCCGGGGATGGTTTTCTCCATGCAGGTACAAATTTAGGGTATGATCAGCGGCCAAGCCTGCTGGGCATGCTAATCCCGTATCCCTTAGTTTTGCAGCAATGGGACATAAGAAACTGGTACGCTTTGAAGCTATCCGTCATTTCTCCAATGTACTGGAATATCCGAAGGAGATGGCCGGGAAATGGCAGGATTTTTTCCGGAATACGCATCCGATCACGCTGGAACTGGCTTGTGGCAAGGGAGAATATGCGGTAGGGATGGGCCGATTATACCCCCAGCGTAACTTTATCGGAATGGATATCAAGGGTAACCGCATCTGGCGAGGTGCAAAAACAGCACTGGATGAAGGCATGGGTAATGTTACTTTTATCCGTTCGCAGATTGATAAAGTCGTTGATTATTTCGCTCCCGGGGAAGTAGCCGAGATCTGGATCACCTTTCCGGATCCCCAACTGCGGGCTTCCCGTTCTAAAAAAAGGCTGACCCATCCACGGTTTCTCCGGCTGTACCGGCAGCTGTTACAACCAGGCGGCTGTATCCATCTCAAGACAGACAGTCCGGTCCTTTTTCATTTCACTTTAGCGGTCATCAGGCTCTATGAGCTGGACTTATTATACCAAACCGATAACCTGTATGCGCAGAAGGATCTCGCGCCGGAAATGCTGATCAAAACACATTATGAAGGGCTGGATATAGCAGGCAGTCATACAGTTCATTATCTCTGTTTCCGGGTGAATCAATTATTACCACCGGAAAAAGATGCGTTACTGAAAGAAATCCAGGATGACCCCGCCATTGATTGAACATATCGATTACTATTATGACGAGCATGGCTATATGGTGCTAACAGAAAAATACCATCTCGATAAAGGCTATTGCTGTGGATTAAGCTGCCGACATTGTCCCTATCATTATGAAGCAGTACCTGAACCGAAACGCACAGAGCTCCTGCAGGAGAAAGAGAAAGCGGGCAAATAGTGGTTATTGGACTAATTTATCCGCCGGACATGATCAGGGAATTGATCAAAATCCGAATACAAATTGACTGAATACGCTATCTTTCTGAAAAAATCGCGTGTCAAAAAAAAGCAATGGTAAGCGACAGCTCCAAAAAGTTTTACCCAGTGGCAAACAGGATACCGGTTTTTTTGAACAGGTATACGAAGTGGTCCGGCTCATTCCACGCGGTCGCGTAACTTCTTATGGTGCGATTGCCGCTTTTCTCGGAACAAAGCTCAGTGCACGGATGGTGGGCTGGGCCATGAACGGAGCTCACCAGGTAAAACCTCCGGTCCCTGCCCACCGGGTAGTCAACCGAAACGGTATGCTGTCCGGTAAAATGCATTTTGCCACACC
>CAZAOR010000196.1:0-5858 GCA_964486805.1 uncultured Sediminibacterium sp.
GGGATATACCCAATATCTACGCAGGCAAATCAAGTTGTACCGGCAAAAAAAAGTCAGGCCTGTTAATATATCAATCCCCGGCTGACACGCAGTCAGCAGTAAGATTTCAATGTTGCAGGGAATACCAAAGATCGAATGCCCCGAAAACAACGAGCATGATCCCGAATATGCGTTCAAGGACTTGATTGCGCAGAGACAATGCCAGCCGTGCGCCAAGATAAGAAAATGGAATTGAGCTGATAGACAGCAACCAAACAATATGCCATTCAATATGGCCGAGGTACCAGTGTGCAAAAGTACCCGGGATAGCCAGACCGGCGGAAACCAGCAGGCTGCAGGCCAGGGCCTGCTTAGTAGGCATTTTCAACACCCGGATAAACAAGGGCCCGAAAAGCACCCCTCCGCTATTAGCCAATAAGCCGGATAAGGTTCCTACCGAAACTGCAATACTGGTGATTTTCCAGGTAGATATCTCTCCCGCTTCCAAAGCATCTGATGATGTGTGCACGACAAAAAAGGAAAGTCCCAGGGAAAGCACGAATATCGCAGTCAGGATCATCAAAGCTCTTCCGCCAAGCCATTCGCTGAGAAAAGATCCGGCAAAAGTTGCGGGTATACCCAACAGGATTGTCAGAATTACGACTTTCCGATGGATCAGCTTTTGTTTATAATAAGCTACTGAAGCGGAGATAGTTGTAGGCAGGGCGGCGGGTAATGGAGAAGCCAATGCAGAAAACGGACTGATACCGGCAAAGATTTGTAATGCGGGAGTGGTTATCGCACTACCACCCTTTCCTAATAAACCAGATAAAAACCCTACGATTGCACCGATCAGTAGCGTGATAAGCGTTGTTCCATTCATCCTTTGTGGTTGCCTTGATAATACTCCTGTCAATTGCTACAGAAGCGCAAAGGTACCAAACTTCCGGCTTTGTCTATTTGCATAACAAGTACAACTGATCAATTAACAAAATCGCTGGCCGATATTTGATAACTTTAAACATAATAATCCGCGTTATGATGCATCGCTGTTTGCTCTTCCTGCTGATCGCGACCTCCCTGCCTGCTGCCGCCCAATACAAAAGCTTCCGGATCAGTGATCGTGGCGATACCCTGAACATCATCGATCAGGAAGGGCGGAAGCAGGGTAAATGGCTGATCCATACAGACCCGCTTCGGGGAAATCCGGGATTTGAAGAAGAAGGGGTATTTGTGAATAACCGGAAAGAGGGGCTCTGGCGGCAATTCAGCCTGATGGGCGATCTGATCGCTGAGGAGCATTATAAATGGGGCAATAAGAACGGCATTTGCCGATATTATACGCCTTATGGCCTCGAGCGGGAAGAAAGCTGGCGGGCGATCAATCCTGACAAAGTTTCCGACACCATTGATGTACCCGACCCGGCCGATCCCAATAAAGTGGATCGCGTTGTTGTGAAAAATACAGGGCACTCCCTCAGAAACGGCACCTGGCGCTACTTTGATCCCCGCTCCCGCCGCCTGCTGGGCGTTGAAAAATACCTACTGGATGTATTGCAGCCGGAAGACGCGAAACCACCCGCCTCTCCAAGCATTATGCCCGATTCGGCATCAGGTCATTCAGCGGCTGATACTGCGAAAAATGCTTCCAAGATGCCCAAGCCCAAGGAAGTGCTGGAGTTTGAGAAGAAAAATGCCGGCAAAAAGAAAAAAATACGGGATGGCCATACCGGCGGATAGTCTGGTAATTCCTTCTTTCCGTATGAAGGGGCTTGTGAATCCGGCCATTCAGGCTTCTGCTGGCGATCAGGAAGCAGGCAGGCCCAGCACTCTGTCAAAATGTTTGCGGAAAAACATAAACTGGTAATCGATGGCATTGCCCCAGTACTGCCAGTCATGTTTGCCAGGCCTTTCAATATAATCATGTGCAATCCGGTGCTCCAGTAACAGCCGGTGAACCCTGCGATTGGTCTGGATAAACCCGTCATCCGTGCCGCAATCAAAAATGATTGCCAGGGAGTCTTGTGGGCACTGATCAATCATATCCGGAATGCACCAGTTCTCCCAGTATTGGCGATTGGTCAGTGTATCACCCAGGCGACTGATCAGATCATATTTTGTTTTGTTTTCGAGAATATTAAACGCTCCGCTCATACTGCCACAGGCACTGAATATGGCTGGATGACGAAAAGCGACAAAAAAGCTCCCATGCCCGCCCATACTCAAACCGGTTATCACACGTCCCCTGCGCGCCGCGATCGTAGCATAATGCGCATCAATATAGGCTGGCACTTCTTGGGCGACAAAGGTTTCAAACTGGTAGTTTTTATCCACCGGGCTGTCGAAGTACCAACTGGTGTACCCCCCATCCGGGCAAACGATCAGCAACTGATACCGGTCGGCCAGTTCCTGAATATGCGGTACTTTCTGAATCCAGTTGCTATAACTGCCAAAAGCGCCATGCAGCAGATAGACCACCGGAAATTTCTTACTGGATGCTCCGTATCCTTCGGGCAGCACAACAACGGTTTTCAGGCTGCGTTGCATCTTTTTACTGTAAATGGCAACCGTATCAACCCTGGCTGCATTTACCTGCAGGCCCAGCAACAGGAAGGTAATCACACTTACTTTTTTCATACAGCTAAGATCATAAAAAAAGCCGCCGGATAAACCGGCAGCTTTCAGCACCTTATAAATTTACGATTAGTCTTTTTTCATCGCGTTCTGCATCGGGTTCAAAGTACCGGTTGACTGACCACGGGCGCCTCCCATTCTGGCTTTAAAAATAGAAAACCGGGATGGGGCTTCTGTGTGACTGCCATCTGCAGACCAACTATTGTTATCAGTATTGATATCAGCAGTTTCGCGCAAAGGATCCAGTTGGATATGTGTGGCTTTCTTGCGGGTCAGGAATACCTTGGATACATATCGTTCATTGTGACGCCAAATTTGTGCAGGTATTTTTTCTGTTTCCTTGCTGCCGTCTTCAAAAGTAAATTCAACAATAATCGGCATCACCAGTCCGCCTTTGTTGGAGAAATGGACTTCATAAAGGTAAATTCCATCGTATTTCGCTTTCTCCTCTGCGGAAAGGGGTTCGGGACCATTACCACCGGCAGGTCTTTGTGGTGCTGGCAGTTTGGTAACAGAGTCATAGGGTTCCAAACCACGGTCATAACGCCAGTAAAAATCGCGCAGACTGGTATCTGCATCTGTCATGAAAACAATGTGTTTATCTTCCCGGTTACGGATCTTGGAGATATCATCATAATCATTCACATTCGGAGGATCACTTCCACGTGGCCTGTTACCGAAACCACCACCGGGAGCACCCCCACCGCCCCTGCGTCCGCCATAGCCTCCATATCCACCAGCACCCATCGAAGCATTCGGGTCGAATTGGGCAACATGCACCGAATCAAGTGAAATATCACAGGGATCGATCCCGTAGAACCATCCACGCCAGAACCAGTCCAGATCTTCCCCGCTGGCATCTTCCATGGTGCGGAAAAGATCTGCCGGTGTGGGATGTTTGAAGGCCCAGCGGCGTGCATATTCCCGGAAAGAAAAATCAAAGAGATCACGACCCATGATCGTTTCCCGCAGGATATTCAGCCCGGTAGCTGGTTTGGTATAGGCATTGGGGCCAAAATTGGCAATGTTTTCACTGTTGGTCATAATCGGCTCCAATTGATCCTTGGGTAAGCGCATATATGCTGTGATAGCGGCCGCATTGCCTTTCCTGGATGGAAATTTGTTGTCATAAAGTTCTTCCGTCAGGTATTCCACAAATGAGTTCAGCCCCTCATCCATCCAGGTCCATTGACGTTCGTCGCTGTTCACGATCATAGGGAAGAAATTATGTCCCACTTCATGGATAATCACGCCTAACATACCGTTTTTAGTGGCTTCGCTGTAGGTGCCGTCTTTTTCGGTACGACCATAGTTAAAACAGATCATCGGGTATTCCATTCCGTTGGAAGCTTCAATACTTTGCGCTACCGGGTATGGGAAGGGGATAGAGAATTTGGAATAAGTACGGATGGTATGGGCAACTACTTTGGTAGAGAATTTCCGGTAAAGACTATATGCTTCTTTACCATAAGCACTCATACACATTACTTTGCGTCCTTCAATATACGTAGGCATGGCATCCCAGATGAATTTCCGGCTGGAACCCCAGGCAAAGTCCCGAACATTTTCCGCTTTGAAAATCCAGGTTTTAGTGCTTGTGACATTTTTATGGGTTTCGGCCTGTTTGGCTTCGTCCAGGGTAACAATCTCCATGGGTTCTTTGGCTGTCTGCACCTTGTTCCAGCGGGCCAACTGGGCGGCGCTGAGTACCTGCGGATAGTTCTGGCATTGGCCGGTAGCCATCACCACATGATCAGAAGGCACAGTCATTTGCACCGTGAAATTGCCGAATGTGAGTGCAAACTCCCCACGGCCGGTAAACTGGTGGTTCTGCCAGCCCTGGAAATCACTGTACACACAAAGACGGGGATACCATTGTGTCATCGTAAAAAGGTAGTTCCCGTCTTCCGGAAAATATTCGTAGCCACCGCGACCACCCATCGACATACGGTCGGAAATCTTATAGCTCCAGTCTACATTGAATTTAAACTGCTGTCCCGGTTTCAGTTGGGCAGGCAGGTCAATACGCATCATGGTTTTGTTGATGGTATAGGAAAGGGATTTCCCCACAGCATCTGTCACTTTTGCAATTTTATCGCCATAGCCATTGTCTTCCTTGGCTTCCAACATCCGGTCGATAGCGGTGGTAGTCATACCCCGGCCCATGGTCGAGCCATCCTGGTAATTGGCATTGTTAACCGTGCTGTGCTCGTTTTCGTCCAGTTGCAACCAGATATAATCCAGTACATCCGGGGAGTTGTTGTAATAAGTAATGGATTCACTCCCTTTCAGCAAAAGGTTCTTTTCATCCAGCGTACACTTGATGTTGTAATCGGCTCGCTGCTGCCAGTACTTGGGACCAGGTGCCCCGCTGGCAGTCCGGTATTCATTGGGGGTGGGAAGAATGGTGCCCAACTGTTCAAACTTGTTCCCGTGGTTCGACCCCGGGTTGTTCTGAATGTCCTGGGCGCATACACCGCCTGCAAGACCCATCAAAAGGAACAGGGAAAGGGATTTTCTCATATTGGTTAGTGTTTAAAAAGGAATACGTTCAATACTCATTTGCAGGGCCAGGGCAAATATACCGCCCGTCAGGAATAATAAATACTCCCGCCGGTTAAACTGGAAGCCTTGTACGAAAATAAAGGAAACCAGCAATACGATACTCACGATCAGAATCTGCCCTGCTTCCAGGCCGAGGTTAAATGCCAGCAACTGGGGCACTACATTCTGGTCATGTCCCAGCAGGCTTTTCAGGTAACTGCTGAAGCCAAGGCCATGCACCAGCCCAAAGAAAAGTGCAAAAAAATAAATCAAAGGGAACCTGCTTTTAAAACTGAACTTCTTCACAAAGAGATTACTGAAAGCCGTGATCACTATCGTAACCGGTATCAGGAATTCAATCCATTTAACCGAATACTGCAGCAGGTTGAATACACTGAGTGCCAGGGTAATAGAGTGCCCGATCGTGAAGGCGGTAACAAGCACCAGTATCTTACGCCAATCCGAAAACTGGTAACGCAGGCAGAGCGCCATGATAAAGAGGATATGATCCATCCCGCTGAAATCAGCAATATGATGGTACCCGATAGAAAAATATAGGCCGAAATCGTTCATGTGCACGTTGTCAAATTAATCAGGACATTTGTACCGGAAAAAAATACTGGTTGAATGGTAAATATACTGGTTCAATGGATGATGGCGGGCATGCTGTCGCTGTTCCATCCTTTTTTTGTTTCTGTTAT
>CAZAOR010000197.1:0-4504 GCA_964486805.1 uncultured Sediminibacterium sp.
AGGTCTTATGCGTAGTAACGGGTGTGAGCGGCAGCGGAAAAACAACCCTGGTGAAGCAAGTGCTGGTACCAGCGTTGCAGAAGCAACTGGGTGTGATAACAGAGAAAGTAGGATTGCATAAGTCATTAACGGGTGATATGCACCGGATTGCCCAGATTGAACTGGTTGATCAGAATCCCATCGGGAAATCCTCGCGCAGCAACCCGATTACCTATATCAAAGCCTATGATTCCATCCGGGACCTGTTTTCAAAACAGCCATTGGCAAAGATGCGTGGCTTCCAGCCCAAACATTTTTCCTTTAATGTAGATGGCGGCCGTTGTGATACCTGTAAAGGAGAGGGCGAACAGATAGTTGAAATGCAGTTCCTTGCCGATGTTCATCTTACCTGTGAATCCTGCGGCGGAAAACGTTTCAAGGAAGAAGTATTGGAAGTGCAGTATCATGGAAAGAATATTTTTGAAGTGCTGGATATGAGCGTTGATGAGGCCATTGCATTTTTCGCGGAGGAAAAACAGATAAGGCAGGCCATCCAGCCCCTGCAAGATGTAGGCCTGGGCTATGTAAAGCTCGGGCAGAGCAGTGACACGCTCAGCGGGGGAGAGGCGCAAAGGGTTAAGCTGGCAAGTTTTCTCGGTAAAGGTAAAAGCCAGGGGCAGGTATTATTTGTATTTGATGAACCCACTACCGGACTGCATTTTCATGATATCCATAAACTCCTGGCTTCTTTCCGCTCCCTGCTGGACCAGGGGCATTCCATCCTGGTAATTGAGCATAATATGGATATCATCCGCTCTGCCGACTGGATCATTGATCTTGGACCGGAAGCAGGAGATGCAGGCGGGAACCTTGTTTATGCCGGCGTACCATCCGGACTTCCGAAATGTAAAGAGAGCCAGACGGGGAAATATATGGCCTGCTAATTAGCAGCCACCTTACCGCAGTCGTTCTGCACTTTTGACTGTTTGTTCATCCCGGTAAATACCACGGACGGCAAATAAAAGACAAACAGGAATGGCAGCCGACACGAGGGAACTGATATCAAAGGACCATTCACCTGCTACAAAACTGCTTGTTTTCAGGTAGTATAAAAGCAGGTTGAGCGCTGATACAATCAGAAACAGCAGGCAGAGACGCATCTGCAGTTTGCGGTTCTTATACAGGAAAATCACGATCAGCGATCCAACAGCAATGCCAACCGTGAGTATCATGATGGGAATGCTTTGCATGGCTGTGAAATGCACAAATTGTTTGGTAGCGTCTGTTTGTACATTCCCGCTGAAGAATGATAGCTTAAGGGTGGTAAAAGCCAGTATGGAACTTACCAGCAGCCAGATAGTTTGCATCCGTTGTATCATACCAGGTTATTTTAAATGTGCTTATCCTAATTCAGGGTAAAGCGGAAACTGTTCCATAAAAGCATTCACTTCCTTTTTTACTGTTGCAAGCGTTGCACTGTCATCGGCATGCATCAGTACACGGTCGATAGCATTTACCACAAATTTCATATCCGCTTCTTTCATACCCCGGGTTGTAATGGCGGGTACGCCCAGCCGGATACCGGAAGTTACGAAAGCGCTTTTATCATCAAAAGGGACCATATTTTTATTAGCCGTGATATCGGCTTGCACCAGCGCCTGTTCCGCTTTCTTACCACTGATCTGTTTATTGCGCAGGTCGATCAATACGAGGTGGTTATCCGTGCCCCCGCTGATGATCTGGTAATCCCTGGCTACCAGTTCCCGGGCCAGGGCCTGGGCATTTTTCACAACCTGGTGGGCGTATTGTGTAAATTCCTCACTGAGGATTTCTCCGAATGCGACTGCCTTGGCTGCGATCACGTGTTCCAGCGGACCGCCCTGGATGCCGGGAAAAACGGCCATGTCCAGCAGGTTGCTCATCATGCGAATCTGCCCCTTCCCATCTTTCAAACCAAATGGATTTTCGAAGTCTTTACGCATCATGATGATGCCGCCGCGGGGACCCCGCAGGGTTTTATGGGTAGTAGAGGTAACGATATGGCAATGATCGAAAGGATCGGCTAATAATTGTTTGGCGATCAGGCCGGCAGGGTGTGCAATATCCGCCATGAGCAGGGCGCCTACTTCATCTGCCACTTTACGAATCCGCGCATAGTCCCAGTCACGGCTGTAGGCGCTTGCACCACAGATGATCAGTTTGGGCCTTACTTCCCTGGCCTTTGCTTCCAGCATCTCGTAGTCCACCCGGCCTTCTTCGCGGGTTACGCCATAAAAATGAGGCTGATACAGTTTACCGCTGTAATTAACCGCAGCACCATGGGTGAGATGACCACCCATGCTCAGGTCAAGTCCAAGAATCGGGTCGCCCGGTTGCAGTACCGCTAAAGCCACCGCAGCATTCGCCTGTGCACCACTGTGCGGCTGAACATTGGCATAGGCAATATTAAAAATCTGCTTCAGTCGGTCTATCGCCAGTTGCTCGGTTTGATCAACGATCTCACAACCGGCATAATAACGCCGTCCGGGATAACCTTCTGCATACTTATTGGTCATTACATGACCCATTGCCTGCATTACCTGCAGACTGGTAAAATTTTCTGAGGCGATCAATTCAATACCATGACGTTGCCGATCCAGTTCCTGTTGAATAAGATCAAATACCAGCGTATCTTTTTGCATGTGCCCGATTTTGCCGCAAAGATACATTGCGCTGGTACAATGCAAACAGATTAAATAGGGAACTGATATGAACAAATCCCCGGCTTGTTATCCCCATTTCTTGCATGATGGGTAGTTTTTCCTATTTTCGGCCCCTGTTTGTGTACTGTGTACATAGATAGTAGTAGCGGAATTCGTTGTATTATAAACGACCCCCATGAAAGCGATTATTCCTGTTGCCGGAGCCGGAACGAAATTACGACCACATACTTATACACAACCCAAAGCGCTGATCCCCATAGCTGGCAAAACGATTCTCAGTTTTATTGTGGACCAGTTGCGGGAAGCAGGTATTCATGAGTTCATCTTTATTGTCGGGTATCTGGGTGAAAAAATACAGGACTATGTTAAACAGACTTATCCCGACCTGACTACCCATTTTGTTTTCCAGAATGAAAGGCAGGGTACAGGCCATGCCATTGAACTAACCAGGAATATTGTGCAGGATGATGAAGTGTTTGTAGCCCTTGGCGATACTATCTGCGAATACGATGTACAGGCCATGGTGAACAGCCCTTACAGTATGTTGGGGATTAAGAAAGTAGACGATCCCCGTCATTTTGGGGTTGCCACAATTGATGATCAGGGTTTTATTGAACAGGTAGTGGAGAAACCTGCTATTCCTAAAAGCAATATGGCCCTGGTGGGTTTGTACAAGATCAAGGAAACACAGTTTCTCTTCGAGTGCCTCCATCATATCTTTTCACAGAATATCCGCAGTTTCGGCGAGTACAACCTGACGGATGCCCTGGATTGCATGATCAAGCGCGGCGCTAAATTCCAGGCCCTGAAAGTGAAGAACTGGTTCGACTGTGGCCGTAAGGAAACACTCCTGGAAAGCAATGCCACTCTCCTGAAGAAATTCGGCGGTAACACATCGGAGCAGCATGCTTACAAGGATACCATTATTATTCCACCGGTGAGTATTGCCCAGGGCTGCGATATCTCCAACTCCATTATCGGCCCCCATGTTGCCATTGGTGCGAATACTTCTATCAAGCATTCGATTGTCAGGGACAGTATCATTGGTTCCTATACCAGTTTGTTTGAGGTAGTGCTCGACAATTCCCTCATCGGGAGTGACGCTGCAGTAAAAGGGCTAAGCCGCAGCCTCAACATCGGGGATAATACCGAAATTGATTTTGGATAGATAAAAAAAGTAAGAATACCGGCTATGAAGAGAGCCATTTATTCCCGCTGTATTTCAGCAACAGGAATGGATCCCCGCTGGTGTTGCGACTTTTCATGATTCATGGATCATTTTTGTTTATCATTGATAAATGACTGCTTTGGCAAATAATCGCATCACCGAATTATTGGGTATTGAATACCCGATCATACAGGCAGGGATGGTATGGGCGAGCGGATGGAAACTGGCCCGTGCTGTCAGCGATGCGGGCGGACTCGGTATCATCGGCGCAGGCAGTATGCACCCGGAAACCCTGCAGTACCATATCCGGCAACTGAAAACACACTGCAGCAAACCCTTTGGCGTCAACCTGCCTCTGATGTACCCTGAAATGCAGGCTTTGATCGGGATCCTGACGGAAGAAAAAGTTCCAATCGTATTTACGAGCGCCGGCAATCCTGCCACTTACACCCCTTATTTTAAGCAGCAGGGTATGAAAGTGGTGCATGTGGTGAGCAGCAGCCGCTTTGCGGTTAAAGCAGCCCAGGCTGGCTGTGATGCAGTGGTAGCGGAAGGATTTGAAGCAGGCGGACATAATGGAAGAGAAGAAACAACTACGATGATATTGATTCCTGCTGTATCAAAAGCTGTTTCAGTACCTGTAATCGCTGCCGGT
>CAZAOR010000198.1:0-5516 GCA_964486805.1 uncultured Sediminibacterium sp.
GCTGGCCCAATATACCATCAAACCTTATCTTTCGCAGGTAACAGGCGTCTCAGAAGTGCGGGTAATCGGCGGTAAAGACAAAGAATACTGGCTTACCCTGAGTCTTCCAAAAATGAGCAGCCTCGGAATCACACCTGAGCAGGTGCAAACCGCTCTTGGCCAGACCAATTTTATCCGATCAAATGGCTACCTGTCAGATTATCGCCTCATGTACCTCACGGTTACCGATGCATCCGTTAATTCGAAGGAAGCGTTACAGAATATCGTTATCCGCAATGACAGCAAGCGAATCGTCCTATTGAAGGATATCGCGGATGTACAGATACAGGAAGCAAAACAGTATATCAAGATCAATGCAAACGGGAAAGAGAGCATTCTGCTTGCCGTGATCAAACAACCCAATGCCAATCTGGTGGATGTGAGTGACCGGATGCAGGCCAAACTGGATGCCTTAAAAAAGATCATTCCCAATGATGTGCATATCCAGCCCTATTATGTGCAAGCTGATTTTGTGAAGGACTCCATCAAAAGTGTGAACGACAGCCTGCTTATCGGGCTTGGCCTCGCGATCCTGGTTGCAATCATCTTCCTGCGATCGCTCAAAGCCAGCCTGGTTATCCTTTTCACCATTCCGATCACCATCCTCCTGACATTGATCGGTATCAAAGCATTGGGACAGACTTTGAATATCATGACCCTGGGCGCCCTGGCCGCTGCCATCGGCCTGATCATTGATGATGCGATTGTGGTGGTTGAACAAATTCATCGCACCCATGAAGAACACCCGGAAATACCTACCCAGCAACTGGTGCCCAAAGCGATCCGATACCTGTTACCGGCCATGATCGGCTCCTCACTCAGTACCATCGTTATTTTTCTGCCCTTTGTACTGATGAGTGGTGTTGCTGGTGCCTATTTTACCGTGATGACCAATACCATGATCCTCACGCTCTGCTGTTCTTTCCTCGTTACCTGGATCATTTTGCCCGTCATCTACCTGCAGTTTTCCCGTCGTGCCGGGCAGCCAAGGGTTTCCGGCCGCCATCAAAAAGCAGCGGGAGCACGCACGCAAAAATGGGTGGGCTTTTTCATCCGTCGTCCTTTGATCAGTTTGCTGATTGTCGGGGCACTGGGCTTTTCCATCTACACCGTCTATCCCAGGCTCGAAACAGGTTTCCTGCCGGAGATGGATGAAGGAAGTATTGTATTAGATTACAGTTCACCACCCGGTACTTCCCTGGAAGAAACGGACCGGATGCTGCGGGAAGTGGAGAAAATACTGGTAAAAATCCCAGAAGTCACTGCCTACAGCCGCAGAACAGGTACCCAGATGGGGTTCTTTATTACGGAACCCAACCGGGGTGATTATCTCATCCAGTTAAAGAAAAAAAGAGATAAAACAACGGAAGAGGTCATCAGCGATATCCGGGCAAAGATTGAAGCCAGTCAGCCCGGACTGCGCATAGACTTTGGCCAGGTGATCGGAGATATGCTAGGGGATCTGATGACTTCCGTACAGCCGATTGAAATAAAAATATTCGGAACCGACCAGTTGCAATTGCAGGCTTTCTCGCGAAAAGTAGCAGGTATCCTGGAAAAGATTCCCGGCACGGCCGATGTATTTGACGGGATCGTTATTGCCGGCCCCTCCGTAGAAATCCAGCCCCGGACTACAGGCCTCGCCCAGTTCGGCCTGAATCCGGCCAGCCTGCAATTACAGATGCAAACTTCGCTCGAGGGAACCGTTGTGGGCGATGTATATGATCGCAATCAGTTAACACCCGTGCGAATGGTATACCCGGGTAACCGGCAATTAAGTGTGGATGATATCCGTAAAACCCCGGTCTTTCTCCCCTCCGGTACCCTGAAACCTATCCAGGAACTGGCAGATGTGCAACTACTGACCGGAGAAGCGGAAGTGGAAAGGGAAAACCTGCAATCCATGGGGGTAGTAACTGCCCGGCTGGAAGGCCGTGACCTCGGAAGTGTAATGCAGGATATCCAAAAAGAAGTTAGCCGGCAGCTGGCCTTACCGGAAGGCTATGCCCTGGAATATGGGGGGGCTTATGCCGACCAACAACAGTCGTTCCGGGAATTACTGATTATTCTGGCCACGGCCAGCCTGTTGGTATTCGGGGTAATCCTCTTCCTGTTCCGGGAATTCAGGATTGCATTTACCATCCTGGTACTCGCGGTGCTGGGTATCAGTGGCAGCTACCTGGCCCTGTACCTGACACATACGGCGCTCAATGTGGGCAGCTATACCGGCCTGATCATGATTGTAGGGATCATCGGTGAGAACGCTATTTTCACTTTCCTGCAATTCCGGGAATCCCTGAAAGAAACCGGGAATACCGACGAAGCGATCATCTATGCCATCTCAACCAGGTTGCGCCCGAAACTGATGACTGCACTGGGGGCCATTATCGCACTATTACCCATAGCCGCCGGCATTGGAACGGGCGCCCAATTACACCAACCCCTGGCCATAGCCGTGATCGGTGGCTTCCTGGCTGCCCTGCCCCTGTTATTGATTGTATTGCCCGGTTGTATCCGATTACTTTACAAAAAGAAAACACAGGCCGCGTAAAAACTCAGAATCCCGACAGATTTGAATAGCAACTTTCAAAAAATATGGATATCTCTGCAACAGACAGGGTTTTCTTCCTGACACAGGTACCGGGTATTAAGAAAGCCTGCACCTCCTTAAAGCAATGAAAGACTCATCTATAAACCAAAAATCAGATTTATGAAAACCAAATATTGGCGGTTGGCCTGTCTCCTTTGTTTTTTTATGGTATTCCAATCCTCGCACGCACAAAAAAGCGGTTATAAGCTCATCAATACCTTCCATATTTCCAGCCCTGGCGGATGGGACTATCCTTCCGCAGATCCGCAATCTAATTACTTATACCTGTCGCATGGCAACCAGGTCAATATCCTCAATAAAATGACCGGGGATTCCGTTGGTGTGATTCCCAATACAACGGGGGTACATGGAATTGCCTTTGTACACGACCAGCAAAAAGGGTATGTCAGTGCCGGCAGGCTGAATGTGGTGGTTGTTTTCTCCTTATCAACCGGCGAGACCCTTAAACAAATACCGGTAGGAAAAAATCCGGATTGGATATTCTATGATGACTATTCAAAAAGGATCATCACAAGCAATCATACCGGCGGTGATATCAGCCTGATCGACCCGGTTACCGACCAGGTGACTGCTACCATTGAAGTAGGTGGCAAACTCGAAACAATTGTCAGTGACATGAAAGGCCGGTTATATATCAATGTGGAGGACAAGAACGCTATCGCGGAGATCGACCTGAAACAGCAAAAAGTGACAAACACCTGGCCCTTACCGGCAGAAGGACCTACCGGCCTGGCAATGGATACCAAAACAAGAAGACTATTCTCCAGTTGCGATGGCAAGCTCGTAGTTCTCAATGCCGACAATGGCAAGGTTGTTGACACCATAGCAATTGGTGATGGCGCCGATGGTGCAGCATTTGATCCTGGAACCCATTTGATTTTTACATCCAATGGCAGCGGCACCCTGAGTGTGATCCGGGAACGGGATGCCGACCATTTTCAATTGGTTGAAGATATTACCACCAAAAGAGGTGCCCGCACCATCAGTGTGGATCCTTCTACGCACCGGGTTTACCTGCCTACCGCAGATTATGAAGCCCCGGCACCCGGTGCAACCAATGGTCGCCCGCGCATGGTACCCGGCTCCTTTCAGGTGCTTGTTTACGGAAAATAATAACAAAGGTCCATTCAAATACCATTTTGAATGGACCTCTTTCTTCAGCGGGATGTTGGTAACTGGCTAGATCAGTGAAAAGCTTCCCGCACCCGATCGAAGAAACTCTTCTCCCCTTTTACAGGCTGCGGCTTGAAATTTTCACTGCTTTGCATTTTTTCCAAAGCAGCTTTCTCTTCCGGATTGAGGTGCTGGGGAGTCCAGATATTCACCTGTATCAATTGATCGCCTTTGGCATAACCCTGTACCTCCGGGAAACCTTTTCCTTTTAACCGGAATATCTTTCCTCCCTGGGTACCCGCGGGTATTTTAATCTTGGCCCTGCCGTCGATAGTAGGCACTTCTACCTGGGTACCGAATACGGCATCTGTGAAAGAAATATGCAGGTCATAGGCTACATTCAATCCGTCCCGGTGCAATTCCGGATGGGGTTCTTCTTCTATTTGTATCAACAGGTCACCCGGATAGCCGCCCCTTTCTCCTGCATTTCCTTTGCCGCTCATGCTCAACTGCATTCCTTCCTGTACACCTGCCGGAATTTCAATACTGATCGTTTCTTCTCCGTAAACACGGCCTTCTCCCTTACAGGCCGTGCATTTGGCCGTAACAGTCGTGCCCTCCCCATTACAGGTAGGACAAGTGGTAACCGTTTGCATTTGGCCCAGAAAGGTGCTGGTAACCCGCCGCACCTGTCCGCTACCGTTACAGGTATGGCAGGTTTGAACGCTTGACTTGTCCTTGGCGCCACTACCGCCGCAGGTGTTGCAAAGCACATGCTTCTTCACTTTAACATTCTTCACCACGCCCTTGGCGATCTCTTCATAGTTCAGCTTGAGTTTGATCCGGAGATTACTGCCTCTTTGCCCGCGGGCAGCGCGACCGCCTCCACTGCTTCTCCGGCCACCGCCAAAGAAACTGCCAAACATATCGTCTCCGAAAATATCTCCGAACTGGCTGAAGATATCGTCCATATTCATGCCACCGCCAAAACCGCCACCACCGGTACCTGGTGCAAAAGCCTGGTGTCCGAAACGGTCATATTTGGCACGTTTGTCGGCATCGCTCAATATTTCATAAGCTTCTGCGGCTTCCTTGAACTTTTCCTCCGCTTCCTTGTCGCCAGGATTACGGTCAGGATGGTATTGCATGGCCACCTTCCGGTAAGCCTTTTTGATCTCATCAGCAGATGCTGATTTGCTCACACCTAATATTTCGTAAAAATCTCTTTTTGTTGCCATCCGTTGGTGATTGTTTCCAGGCAGGAATATTTATTGATGAACTTTATTTCCCTACTACCACTTTTGCGAAGCGGATGAGTTTGTCATTGAGATAATATCCTTTTTCTACCTCATCCAGCACTTTTCCCTGCAGGTCAGGCGTTGGCGCGGGTATTTCGGTGATCGCCTCGTGTTTTTCCACATCGAAGTCGGTATGTACACTTTCCATTTTCCTGAGCCCTTTTGCCTGGAGGATAGAGCGCAGTTTATTGAATACGAGTTGGATGCCCTCTTTTTGCACGGCAACATCATCAGATGCCAGCAACTGCTTCTCAGCCCGGTCACAGTCGTCCAGCACCTCCAGCAGTGAAAGGATCACTTCCTTGCCGGCTGTTTGCATCAACTCCAACCGTTCCTTGGATGTTCTTCGCCGGAAATTATCAAATTCGGCCATCAGGCGCAGGTATTTATCTTTCTGCTCTTTCAGTTCAGCCTCCAGCTTTTCCAACAGGGCCTCCTCCTCTACCGGATCGTTC
>CAZAOR010000199.1:0-4824 GCA_964486805.1 uncultured Sediminibacterium sp.
CTGTTCCCCACAAGAGCTTTACGCCGCTCTCGGCCTGTTTTTGCCTGGCATAATCCACCAATGCCTGCAAACGGCGTTCATTCTCCGCAATATCATTGGTATAATCCACCACATCTACATCATGGAAACAATAATAGGGCAACTGCATTTTCGTGATAAACTCAAATGCAGCGTCCATTTTGTCTCTGGCTCTTTCTATCGGATCCTTTTTTACATCCCAGGGATACAGGTGGGTAGGTTCTCCAAATGGATCGGCACCACTTCCGGTAAAAGAATGCCAGTAAGCACAGGCAAAGCGCAGCCAGTCTTTCATTGGCTTTCCAGCCACTGTTCTGTCTGCTTCGTACCAGCGAAATGCCAGTGGGTTATCAGACTCCTTCCCCTCATATTGAATTTGACGGATATCCGGAAAATAAACTTTCTCGCCAGTTACAACTTTCATTTGCTTGAATTTTAATCGATAATAAGATTATGCCATTTCTTTTTGCAACCATTGCCGCCACTGTTCATATAGTTCCGGGTATTGACTACCGGGAGATGGCAGGATGGTTTGTAAAGGTCTTCTGTTTTCAAATGCTTCTGCGGGATGTTTATACACACCGGCCCCGATGCCCGCTCCGATGGCAGCACCCACACTCCCGTCACAATCGTGTAATTCAACAGGCACATGGGTGGTGTTTACAAAAGCTTCCGTAAAAACGGGGCTCAGAAAAAGGTTGGCCTTGCCTGCACGTATCACAGAAGGTTCCAATCCGTTTCCGCGCATGATATCCAGCCCGTAGCGGAAGGAAAAAGCGATCGCTTCCTGTGCGGCTCTGTAAAAATGCGGTGCACGGTGCAAGTTGAGATCGATATGCCGGGTCTGTGCACCCGGGGTTTTATTTTCCAGCATGCGTTCGGCACCATTACCAAAAGGAAGCATCTGCAGCCCCTGGCTGCCCGTTGGTACCGAAGCTGCGGCCTGGTTCATTTCGGCGTAAGTCATGCCCGCCCCTGTCAGGTCACGCACCCACCTGTTCAGGATACCGGTGCCATTGATACAAAGCAATATGCCCATTCTGGTTTTGTCAGGCTGGTGGTTGATATGCGCAAAACTGTTGACGCGGGATAAGGGATCAAACCGCAATTGGTCACTGACGCTGTAAATTACACCGGAGGTGCCGGCAGTGGCGGCCACTTCGCCCGGCTCCAGCACATTCAGTGAAAGCGCATTGTTGAGCTGGTCACCTGCTTTGTAAGCAACCGGGATACCTGCTTGCAAACGGAGCGATGCCGCCACCGCTGTACAAAGACCACCATGCACTGAAAACACCGGCCGGACGGCGGGTACCAGACCGGGGTCAAATCCAAAATAGCTGCATACTTCTTCGGATAAACGGTGATGCCGGAAATCCCAGAAAATACCTTCCGACAAAGCGGACACCGTGGTAGTAACTTCTCCGGTAAGTTGCAGGGCGATGAAATCACCGGGCAGCATGAACTGGTGTACACGCTGGTAGGTATCCGGTTCGTTTTCTTTTACCCAGGCTAATTTAGCTGCCGTGAAATTACCCGGCGAGTTCAGTAGGTTACCCAGGCAAGTGTCCGGCCCGATGGATCGGAAAGCACGCTCCCCGAGGGCAACGGCCCGGCTGTCACACCAGATGATGGAATTTCGTAAAACCTGGTATTGTTTATCAACCAATACCAGTCCATGCATCTGGTAAGAAATCCCAATGGCCCCGATATCCTGCGGATGGTATTTGCCGGCAGCATGTACTTTCAGGATCGCAGCCTGCACATCATCCCACCATTGGTTGGGTGATTGCTCTGCCCAACCCGGTCTGACCGAAATAATATCCCTTTCCCGTTCGGGAAATTGTGCGGAGGCCAAACATTGCTGCGTTGCAGCATCCACTACGGATACTTTGATGGAAGAAGTGCCAATATCAATTCCTAACAATAGCATGTACAATCAAATCTATTCATTTATAAAAGCCGAAATCCAATTACCCATACACTTTACAGTGATTTCATTTTTTATTGTTTCAATCCTGCCACAAACTGGGCAAATGCCGGTTTTTTTTGATAGTTTTTGTCGAATAAAGTCGGGTAATCCAAACTTTTCTGACTGGTAACAATCCAGCTATCCGCATCTGAAACATCCCAAACTGTGATGCCATATTGCTGGGCAGCCGGTACGTGCTTTTTATAGGATGCAGCAACATATTGATACTTTTTGGCCTGACTATCCTGTAGTGTCTGTGTAAATGTAAACGAACTGTTGTTGTTTGGGTTAACCCGGATATCCAGTTCTGATACATGGATCTTCAGGCCGGTGGCAGCCAATTTTATAAACATATTATCAATATCCGAATCGGATGTCTGGATACTGATATGCATCTGGGTGCCGATACCATCTACCGGAATACCCTGGGAACGGAGTTCCGTCACCTTGGCGATCAAAGCATCCAGCTTTACAGGATTAGATTCCAGGTTGTAATCATTGATAAAGAGCAAGGCGCCCGGATCAGCCTGGTGTGCCCAGGTGAATGCCTGGCCGATATAAGAGGATCCCAGGACCGGATACCAGTAAAAAGCATCGTTGGCGCTGACACCGGTTCGCAGGCTTCCATCTTCGGCAAATGCTTCATTGACCACATCCCAGCCGGTTACTTTGCCTTTATAACGGGTAACTGCCGCCGTGATCCAATCATGCATAGCGTTACTAACCCTGGCGGAATCATAACCCGAACCGCCGGGTGCGACCAGTGAGCGCAGGTAGGTACCGTTGTTATTCTGGTGCCATACAAGTGTATGTCCATGTATCTTCATCCCGGCTGATTGAACCAGGTTAACCAGTTCATCGGTATTCGTAAAATTAAAACTGCCATCATTCTGCACATTGGGGGCATGTTTCATCTGGTATTCAAAAGTTACCCGGTCAAACTGCTCTTTCACCAGGGAAGCATAAGCCGTATTGTTCTTCATCAGGTCGTAACTAACAGCCACCCCCGTAATGATATCGGTTGCTCCTTTGATCGTGGTGGTATCGGCGGGAGCAGTTGGGTTTGGGGATACTGGCGTTACCGTGTTTTTCTTACTGCAAGACAAGACCAGTAAAAAACCGAAACCCAGCAGGAGGTATCTGCTGCTTTTCGCGATCCATCCACCCGGCAGGACGGTCATAAATTCCTCGCTGCCGGGAATCTTCATTTGATTTCTTTTCATGCTAACTGCATCCTTTCTGAGCGCCTTCCCTGCAGGATTGAAAATTAAAACCGGGGACGGAAGATTCATATCCCCGGTTTTTATTAGAAAACCAACTGCGCATTTGGTAGCTGCTATTGATAGCCCGGATTTTGATACGCCGCTTTCTGGTCTGCCGTTGCATCCATGCCGTCTAACTGTCCTTGCGGAATGGGGCGCAGATAGAGGTAGGGTTGAATATTCCGGGTAAAAGTTTGTGGTGTATGGTCTCCATAATTGCTTCCGCAGATACGGTAACTACCCGACAATTCTCCCCATTTCTGGGTACGGACCAGGTCAAACCAGCGCATACCCTCTCCATAATACTCCCTGGAACGCTCAGCCAGGATATAGTTGATATCAATTGTTGCCGGGGTGGCTGCAATCATCGCAGCGCTGTTATCCTGTACAATAGTTGTATTAGCGGCATTGTTGAATTTCCATTTTCCGGCACGGGCACGGATCACATTGATCAGATCCCTGGCTGTCATACCCGCAGTAGTTGTGGCTCCCTTGACAGCCGCTTCTGCCGCGATGAAATAGAGTTCGGAGAAATAAGCAATATTAAAGGGCCTGGTACTGGCAGCATTGGGCTGACCCAAACCGGTGCCATTATCGGTGCGGTATTCTCCCAATTTCCAGAGACCGGGATATACAATGCGGCTGACAGCTTCAGGAGATATCACGAAGTCGGCCCTGCCAGGCAAGATGCCGCCGCCACAGTTACTGCGTCCGGCGCCGGATTCATACGTAATGGGCATACCCGGTTCACTGGGCAGGAAACTCAGGATAGGATCGCCTGGGGCAACCGGCAGGCTATTGGCATTGTACAGGGTGGTATGGGTATCCCCGGCTTTGGGCCAGTTACCGCGGTAAACGGTCGTGAAAGTACCATCATAGCGGGAGTCATTTGTTTTATCAGAGAATGTGTTTTCTATGGCTCCGATAGTTGGCGCCATACGAACCCAGGGTCTGCCCAGTGGCTGTGAAGCCTCCCTTTGCACAGTACTTACATAACTGGTGCCTCCGGGAGTGGTGGAACTTCTCAGCACGGTGTAGTTCCAGGTCATCATCCAGCCGGCAAAGTTATCGGCACCGCCACCGCTGCCATAAGTGAGGCTGGCGCCATTGTATTGTTCGCTGGTTTGTGTGTGGTCAGCGAACAACAATACTTCTTTGTTCCGGTCATTGGATCCCACATGCAGGTCATAGTAAGTGGGCTGCAGACCAAAAGGGCCGGGGCTAGCGATGGCGCTGGTGGCCACATTATAGGCCTGCTGGAAATAATAAGCCGCATCATGTCCGTCCGGATCTTTGCGATCCTCAGCAGTATATGTGTGTATATTATTGGTGTTCTGTAACCACCAGGCATAGGTGAGATAGGCTTTTGCCAGGAACAGGCGGGCCAGGGTTTTGGTAGCGGTACCGGTAAGACGCGGAGCGTCCGGGAGATCCGTGCTGGCTTTCAGCAGATCCGGGAAGATCGCCTTGGTATATACTTCCGGCACGGTATTCCGGGTAGATGTCCGGATCGGATTGGTATTGAATTTCAGTTCTCCGGAACCGAGGTCCAGCGGTACGCCGCCAAAAGTCTGT
>CAZAOR010000200.1:0-5832 GCA_964486805.1 uncultured Sediminibacterium sp.
ACTGTCAGCAGCAAGGATGGCATCACTGGCAGGGGTGAAATAGTTGCTGTTTTCAGAAACAGCAATGCCGATATCAGCCTGTTGTAAGGCCCCCGCATCATTGAGTCCGTCACCGATCATCATCACTTTCCGGCCCTGTTGCTGCAGCATACGAATGGCATTGAACTTATCTTCCGGCTGCTGGTTGAACAGGAGAATTGTCTCAAAACCCAGCAACTGCTGCAAGTAAGTTTTTTCCCCGGCATTGTCTCCGCTCAGCACTGCCAGGCGGTATCCTGGTTTCAGTGCCTGCATCAGTTCTGGCAGATGCGCCCGGTAATAATTCCTGAACCGGAACCTGCCCAAAACTTTCTCTTCCACAGACACCCACACGATGGAGTTACTTTCTCCTTCTCCGGAATTCTTTCCAAGGACAAAAGATGCTGATCCAAGTGCAATCAGTTCCTCTTCCACAATTCCTTCTATGCCTTTGCCTGGATACTCCCGGTATCCTTTTACCCATTGCTGACCACTGGCCCGGACACCCGCCCAATCAGCAATAGCCCGGCTGAGCGGATGCAGGGATTGGTTAGCCAGCGATCCTATTGCCTGCTTCTGACAGGCTGTAAGTGCCGCTCCCTCATATTGTATTTCCTGGTAACGGCCCGTAGTGAGTGTACCAGTTTTATCGAACACGATACAATCTGCAGCTGCCATATCTTCAATCACCTGTGCATTTCGCAGGTAGCAATGATTACGGCCCAGCCTGCGAAGAATATTGGCATTGGTAAACGTATTACTCAATAATAAGGCACAGGGGCATGCCACAATCAATATCGCCGTAACAGTCCGCCAAACCATCGCCGGGTTATGGAAATACCAGTAAGCAGCAGATAGGAATGCAATACTGAAAACAATCCAGGTGAAATGACGGCTGAGCAGGTGTACGAAAGATCTTTCTTCATCCGGTTGCTTTTTATCGCCTGTGCGGTTCCATAACCGGGTAAGATAGCTTTGTGCGACTTCCCTGATCACCAGTAATTCCATGGTACCAGCGCTTTGTTTGCCGCCGGCATAAATAATCTCTCCCATTTCTCTTGGTACCGGCAGGCTTTCGCCCGTTACAAAACTGTAATCGATCAGGCCATGACCCCGGGTCAGGATGCCATCGGCTGGAATCAATTCTTCCTGGTGAATGAGCAGGGTATCGTTAAGCCGGATATCCGAAAGCATAACAGATTCCGGATTACCATTCACCAGCCGTGTTACAGCAATGGGGAAATAAGCCGTATAGTCCCGTTCAAAGCTCAGTTGCCGGTAAGTTTTATCCTGCAGTATCCGGCCGGCCAGCATAAAAAATACAATTCCGCTCATGGAATCGAAATATCCGCTGCCTGTTCCGCTTACTACTTCATACAGGCTTCGGATAAAAGTGACCCATACCGCCAGAACGATAGGAGCATCAATATTCAGGAACTGGTGTTTCAGGCTTTTCCAGGCGCTGTTATAGAATTCTGCAGCGCTATAAAAAAATACCGGCAGTGATAAAACAAGGTTGGCATAACGAAAAACCGTCTGTAACATTTCCTCCTTACTATCAATCCCAAGATATTCCGGAAAGCTCATCAGCATAATATTGGCAAAACAGAACCCGGCTACACCAAGACGGTAAAGACGGGCTTTATTTTCTGGCTGGGGTTGGTGATCCAGGTCACTGGTACTGATATGGGGTTCATATCCAACGCTGGTGAGCAGCTCCGCCAGTTGCCGGAGGCTGATTGCACGATGATCGAATACCAGCTCTACTTCTTTTTTCTCAAACTGTACCTTGCTTGAAATCACTGCTGGAGCTATCCGGTGCAGGTTTTCCAATAGCCAGAGGCAACTGCTGCAATGGATCTGCGGTAAGTAAAAAACAACATGGCTTTGGGCGTGGTCAGAGAACCTGATCAGTGCTGATTGTATCTTTTCATCCTCCAGGAAGGCAAATGTATCTGCGCGCACCTCTTTTTTCCTGTTGGCCCCGGGCGCTTGCTCCAGGGTATAATATTGGCACATGCCTTTTTCCTCGAGGATCTCATACACTGTCTTACAGCCCTGGCAGCAGAATGCATGATCATGGGCAAATAACGGATCCTTACTGCAGTCTTCTCCGCAATGGTAACAGGTTTGGGTTACGGGTGGTGTTTGTGCCGGCGCTTCCATGATCAATTGCCCGTTGCAGGATTATTGGAGATAGGAGGGTATAGATAATATTGTTCAATATGAATCCACTGATGGATTTTGTTTTCGAGATGAAAAAACTCATTCACACAAAGTTTCCATTCCTCACTCCAGCCTGGCTGAATCGCATAATTATTCAGGAGTTGCCGGATCTTCAAAATCAGGTTCAGTAAAATCTTGTGGGTTTGCTCAATACTGGCAGCAAGGGGCGCTGCCAGTTTGAATGTGCCCATTTTTTGACGGATAGCAGGGAACAAAATGCCGGATTCCTTTCGGAACGCATGTTTCAGCTCATCCTGCAATTTCTTAAAAAGTAAATCAACCAGTTCTAAAACCGAGTCTGGTACCTCGTTGACAGCATTTTGCGCAAAATATCCTTCTATCGCCTTACAACGTGCAAGAATAGCCTGTTGAAATTCATCTTCAATCAGGCTGCACAATTCCGACGGGGTCATGTCTCCCGGCGCGAGGGGATATAAACGGTTCTGATTGCTCAAATCTGCCAGCATTTGAATGCAAACATAGTCAGGGCACTATCCCCACTCCATGATGATACTCAAGCAGGAACATGATTTTTGTCATATTTCATCAGCCGTACCCGTCTGGCTGCTCAAATATTATCCTGGCGCCATTAATGAGATACCGGCAAGTTCTTGGCTTTTTTTGCTGAAATTAGTCCCATGAAAAAAGCCTGGGGAACAGCAGGAGTGACCCTTGTTATGATAGTAGCGATACTGGGTATTACCAACCCCGGCAGAAAAATGTATGGGATGTTCGACCGGGTGGAGGGCAGGATGGAACATAATTATTTCCTCTTTTCTATCTACCGGCAGTATGGCGGTTTTACCCTCAGTGCCGATGGAAAATACCGGTTATACAAACGTTATATCGGTATTTGCATGCAGCTGTACGAAATTTCACCGCTGAAGGTGGCAGTGGCGGATTCTGCAAAATAAGCCGGCTAAATCCCGAAGCAGCGAAAGAAACAAAAAACCACCCCGAAGGGTGGTCTTTCATCAACCAACAAACTGCGCCTTTTATGGAAGGTATCTTTATTATTATTGATGTGTCAGTGCAACAAGTACCGGAAAATGGTCTGAAGGGGTCCTGGCCTGGTAAACAGGGCGGCCATGTTCATCGGTTCCGTTCGCTGTACGATAGGTATCTGTCAGGATGCCATAGCGTTTTACTTTGAAATCATCAGTGACAAAAATGTGATCGATCCGGCTATTCGTAAAACCATTCGGATTGAAATTATTAAAAGTTCCGTTTGTGGACAGTTTCACAGGCGACAGCTCATATGTATCATGCAGTATACCCGATTCATCCAGCAGTGTATGACTTTCATTGTGCTGGTCTACATTGAAATCACCGGTCAGAATAACAGGTGTTTGTGCCGGTAATGCCCTGATTTTAGCGAGGATCAGTTTCGCACTTTCTGCTCTTGCCTTTACCCCTTTGTGATCCATGTGCAGGTTAAAATAGTAAAACACAAATTTTGTTTGTTTTTCCCGGAATTTCCCCCAGGTGCAGATTCTCGGCAAAGCGGCATCCCAGGCACGGTTGGGCTTGTCGGTTATGGGGGATAACCAGAAATCTCCATGATCCAGCAGATCAAAGAGATCAGTCCTGTAAAAGATCGCGGAATGTTCGCCGGCCTGGTTACCATCATCACGCCCCACACCAATACGGGCATATCCTGGCAAAGCTTTTTCCAGATCCTGTAATTGCGATTCGAGCCCTTCCTGTATGCCGAATAACTGGAAATCATGAAAGAGCAGCATATTGACGATTACCGGGAACCGCTGTCCCCATCCATTGCCCTGCAGCGAGTCGCCAGCATTGGCATAGCGCAGATTATAGGTACCGACCTGAAAACCCTGGGCGGCCAGTCCTCCGCAAAAAAAGTATCCGATCAGGCAGGTGATAAATATTTTGATCTTCATATTGGATATATTGTAGGTTATTGCCAGCCAGGATTCTGTCCGATTTTCGGATTGATCTGAAGGTCTGCATAAGGGATGGGATACAGGTATTTATAATCCTGCCAATCCCGGCCGATATTATCTAACCAATGCAATTCGCCATAGGTACCATTGGATAATTTCTGGGGATCGGCTGATACATTGATATAAGTGACACCGGCTACCTGTGGTGAAGGAAGGGTTTTATAAAAACATACATCCAGGATACCATCTCCATCCAGGTCCATCGGGGTATTGAGTGAAGGAACATAGAACCCATTCCATTGCTGCAGCAGTAACTCTCCATGTTTCCACCTGACCATGTCATAAAAACGGAATCCTTCCAGGCTCAGTTCGATACCCCTTTCCCGACGAACTTCGAGGATGACGGGATCGGTAATATCGGGAAAATAATTCGTCTGCAGATAAGGATCTGCGGTGAGGGGGAGTGCGGTGAGGCCGTTAGTGATCCCTGCCCGGCTGCGCAGTGCGCCAATCGTTGCCGCCCAGTCGCTTGCCGTCAGTTTACCCATTTCTGCCTGGGCTTCGGCGTAATTCAGCAGTATTTCCGCATAACGCATCAGGCAAACAGAATTGGTATTGAGTTTACCCGCATCATAATACATATCATCCAGGCACCATTTGATCGGTTGATAGCCGGTATAGGTGTAAGAAAACACGGGGGGGCCGGGAATGACCAGGCCGCTGTTCAATCTTTTATAACCGGGTGTACGGATGGTTTGCTGTAAGCGCAGATCACGGTTCTGGGTTTCTGTATAGAACACCATGGTATCATGACCCGGCTTATCTGTAAAACGGGTACCATCCAGATTCAGGTAGGTATTGATAAATGTACGTGTAAAATTGAACCGGGATCCGTAGGTAGCACTGGTAAAATACCAGTTGGCATCGTTGAATTTAGCCAGTGAAGTACTGCTGATGTTTGAGAGCATGATTTCGCTGGTGATCGGCGTGGCGTTGATAAACAGGTTCCGGTAAGCCATATTCCCTCCTTTATTCAGGCTGTATTTACCGCTGTTCATCACCGCTTTGGCAGCATCGGCAGCCGCCTGCAGGAACTGTGTAGCAGTACCGGCAAGTCCGTAAGAAGTCTGGTACTTACGGAAAGTTCCCTCAAACAGGCATACCCGCGATTTAAATCCATATACAATCCATTTGGTGATGGTGCTGCGGGTGGCATCATCGGTTGCAGTGATATGTGCTGCAGCATAGTCCAGATCGGCCAGAATTGAATCCATGATCACGGTACGCGAATCTCTTGCTTTGTACAAAGCAGAATCGGCTACGTCAAGCGGTTTGCTATACCAGGGCACGTCACCAAAACGTTTCACTTTCTCGAAATAGAAATAGGCGCGGAAAAACTTAGCCAGACCAATATAGTTTTCCCGAATAGCTTGTGGCACACCCGGATCATTACAGTTCTGGATAAAATAGTTCAGATTCCGCAGGTCGTTCCATGACCAGCCCGAGCTCTGGCGGGAAGAAAATGCGCCCGTACGCAGGTAGGTAGGAACAGAAGTGGTAGCGCCATAATCAGACAGATCACAGTCCGTACGGAAAGGGGTATTGATATCCGGCAGCATGTTATAAAAAGAGTTGGTATACAACTTCAGTCCGTCCTCACTGCCGAAAACAGCATCCCTGT